>NZ_JOGH01000043.1:0-50231 GCF_000721345.1 Kitasatospora sp. NRRL B-11411
CCGCCCGCACCCCGCCGCCACCACCGAAACCCCTGCTCAGCGGACCGGTCGACCACGCGTCGACCGGCCCTCGACGGCCGGACGCGTTCTTCTCCAGGTGTGCCCACGGGGTCACCCCGGCCATCTCCGCTTCACTCCCGCTGCACCAGCCCCGCGCAACCCGCACCACACGCCCGCATCCGCCCGCACCCGGGCACACCAGGGCACACCGAATCCACCACCGAACCGGCCTGACCCGCCCTCACCCGACCTGACCTCACCTCACCTGACCTGACAACAGGACGGCCAGTGATGATCATCAATTGATTGACGCACCAAAACTCATTGACCACGCCAACCCGACACCGACACCAACACCGGCACCGGCACCGACACCGAAACCGAAACCCCGGCTACCAGCCGGACGGCAGGACCGATCCCCCGCCGCCGCCCAGGCGGCGCAGCCGTTGGACGTGGTCGGCGCCTTGGAGGAAGGCGGTCACGCTCTGCCGGCACTGGTCGCGGCGTAGGTAGCCCCGGGCGCTGCGGGCGATCGCCTCGCCGCCGCCCGCGCCGGCCCGGGTGGTGCGGGCCGGGAGGTGCGCCGTCCAGACCCACAGGCGGTCCTCGCGTTGGCCGAGCACGAACCGCAGGGCCGCCCGTTCGGCCAGCAACTCCCCTATCCCGGCGGCGAGTTCGCGGTCGTTGCGGTAGGCGCGGACGGCCGAGGCGAGCCGCCTCCCGTTCGCGGCCACCAGCGACCAGCCGACCCGGCCGTCCGCCCCGCGCACCGGCACCAGCCGGGGGCCGCGGCCGGCCTCCACTCCGCTCACACCCCGCCCCCGACCCCGCCCGCACCGTCGCCACCGGAAGCGCCGACGCCCCCGACGACTGCGGGCCGCGCACTCGTCACGGGCTGCGCGCCGGCCACGGGTTGTGCACCGGCCAAGGGCTGCGCGCCGGTCTCCGCCATCCGGGCCACCAGGGCCATGAACCGCCGGAACGCGTTCTGGCAGGTCGCGTAACGCTCGTACGCCCTGCTGGACTTGACCAGCGGATTGCCGCGCGGCCCGGGGACCACCCAGGTCCATCCCAGCCCGTCGCGGACATGGGTGATCCGCGCCACCAGTGCCGGCCCCAGGGCGACCAGCTCCGCGAACGCCCGTTCGGCGTCGGCGGACGACTCGTGGACCGAGGAGGACACCGCCACCACCCGCCCGTTCATCGCCTTGAGCTGCCACTGGAACCGCCCGTTCGGCGCCCGCTCCGTGAACAGGCCCTCCCCGCGCACCGCCGCTACCCCCGGATCTTCCGCCGGATCGCAGCCGTTCCCCGGCCGCGCCACCGAACGCCCTGCCGCCCCGCGTGAACCGCGAACCGGACGCACATCGTCACGCTGCGAACGCTATGTGTGCACGGAGGAAGTCCGGAAGTGGAATCCCTCCCACGCCGACGCTGTTCGCCCCGAAGTTCTCCCTTGTTAATGCGGCGGCGTTTTCCGGAGTGCGGCGCCCGTCGATTCGACGGAGCCCGGAGTTCGCCCGCCCATTGCCCGCGCTTTGCCTGCGCCCCGACCCATGCACCGTAGCCCGCGCACCCCGACCCGCACGCCCCAGCCTATGTATCGTGCATATTATGTGCACCATACACACAATATGTATGCTGCATATGATCGGGGAGCGGCCCGTTTCCCCCGCCCTCCCCTCCGGAACCACGGAAGGACGCACGCCATGGCACGCCTCAAGGACAAGGTCGCGGTGATCACCGGAGCCGGCAGCGGCATCGGCCGGGCCGCCGCCGAACTGATGGCCGCCCAGGGCGCCCTGGTGGTCGCCGCCGACTACGACGGTGCGGCCGCCGAGGAGACCGCCCGGCTGGTCGAGGCGGCCGGCCGGCACGCCCTGCCGGTCACCGTCGACGTCACCGACGAGCACTCGCTCGAGGAGCTGTTCGCCACCGCCGTCCGCGAGTTCGGCACGCTCGACGTGCTCTGCAACCACGTCGGCGGCACCGACCCGCGCCGCGACCTCGACCTGCTGCGGATGGACTTCGAGGAGTTCGACCGGGCGGTCGCCCGCAACGTCCGCTCCACCCTGATCGGCTCCCGCCTCGCCCTGCCGCACCTGATCCGGGCCGGCGGCGGCTCCATCATCAACACCGCCTCGGTCGCCGCCCTGGTCGGCGACGTCACCCAGACCGCGTACGGGGCGGTCAAGGCCGCGGTGGTCAGCATCACCAAGTCCATCGCCGTCCAGTACGGCCCGCAGCGCGTCCGCTGCAACGCGATCGCCCCCGGCGCCGTCCTCACCCCCGCCCTGCGCGACAACCTCCCCCAGCCGGTCATCGACTCGCTGCTCGCCGTCAACGCCCTGCCCTACCTCGGCGCCCCCGAGGACATCGCCCACACCATGGTCTTCCTCGCCTCCGACGAGTCCCGCTACCTCACCGGCCAACTCCTCGTCGTCGACGGCGGCATGACCACCCAGTCCCCCGCCGCCCCCGGCCGCCGCGCCATGCTCCCGTCCTCCTGACCCCCTGGCCCCCGCCGTCCGGGCCCGCACCCGGGCGCGGACGCGGACGCGGACGCGGCTCAGCCGTCCGCCGCCCCGGCCGTGAGCCGGGCCCGGGCGCGGAAGGCGGCCGGGGTCTCGCCGGTGCGGTGGCGGAAGAAGCGGGTGAAGACGGTGGTGGAGGGAGAGCCGAGGCGGTCGCCGATCGCCGCCGCGGTCGAACTGCTGTGCAGCAGCAGGCGTTTGGCCTCCAGGACGAGGCGCTCGTCAATGAAGGTCTTCGCGCCGTGGCCGGTGGCCGGTGGCCGCGAGGCTGGCGCGGGTGAGGGGGCGGGGAGCAGCGGGAGGCGCCAGGCGCGGCAGTCGGGGCGGGCGGCGGCGACGGTCGCCGGGTCGAGGAAGCTCGCCCGGAACAGCACCGGCACGGCGTCCGCCGCTCCCGCCCCGTCCCGTCCCGGATGCGCAGGACCTGGCCGACTGGACGGCGTACGGCTTCCCGACAGCGGACCGAGCGAGCGGCCCGAACGGACGCGCCCCCAGTCTGCCGACAAATTTCGTTCGTAAAATGAATGTTTCGACGGTGCTACGACACGCATACGTCCGGGCCAGGGCCGCCCACCGCCGGTCCCCGCGGTTCGTATACCGCCCCGCCCCGCCTTCCGGGGGCGCTACTATCCGTGCCATGAGCGCTGCAGAACTCGAACCCGACCCCGCACCGACCCTGTCGGAGATCGCCCGGGCGGCCGGCGTCTCGGCGCCGACAGTTTCGAAGGTGCTGAACGGCCGGGCCGACGTCGCGCCCGCCACCCGGGCCAAGGTCGAGGAGATCCTGCGCCGCACCGGCTACCAGCGCCGCCGCACCGCCGCGCCGCCGTCCCGGCTGCTCGACCTGGTGTTCCACCAGCTCGACAGCGCCTGGGCGATGGAGGTGATCCGGGGGGTGGAGAACGTCGCCCGGGACGAGGGGCTGAGCGTGGTGCTCTCCGAGTCCGCGGGGCGGCTCACCCCGGGGCAGACCTGGGTGGACGGCGTGCTGGCCCGGCGGCCGGCCGGGGTGGTGCTGGTGCTGTCCGAGCTGGACGCCGCCCAGCGCGACCAACTGACCAGCCGGGACATCCCGTTCGTGGTGCTGGACCCGGCCGGCGACCCGGCCGAGGGGGTGCCCGCGGTCGGCACCGGCAACTGGCAGGGCGGCCTGGCCGCCACCCGCCACCTGCTCGACCTCGGCCACCGCCGGATCGGCATGATCTCCGGGCCGTCCGGCATGATGTGCAGCCGCGCCCGGATCGACGGCTACCGCACCGCGCTGGGCACCGCCCGGCTGCCGGTGGACCCGGAGCTGATCCTGGAGGGCAACTTCCACCACGAGGCCGGGTACGCCGCCGCCCGCACCCTGCTCACCCGGCCCGACCGGCCCACCGCGATCTTCGCGGGCAACGACCTGCAGGCCCTCGGCGTGTACGAGGCCGCCCGCGAGCTCGGCCTGCGGGTGCCGGAGGACCTCTCGGTGGTCGGCTTCGACGACCTGCCGCTGGCCCGCTGGGTGGGCCCGCCGCTCACCACGGTGCGCCAGCCGCTGGTGGAGATGGCCGAGACCGCGGCCCGGCTGGCGATCGGGCTGGGCCGCGGCGAGCACCCCGCCGCCACCCGCGTCGACCTCGCCACCAGCCTGGTCGTCCGCGCCAGCACCGCCCCGCCGCCGGCCGGCGACTGAGCGACACCTCCATCCCGCCCCGACCACGCGCGCGGCCCGGACCGTCCGGGCCGCGCGCGAGTGGTTGACGCCCCCGCCGGGCTCCCCTACCGTCGTCCGGGTCGCACCGTAACATTCGACCGAAGTTCGAAACTTTCGCACCCACTTGGGTGACGGACGGCGAGCGACGGACAGCGAGCAGCGAGCACGGGTGCCGAGCACCAGGAGGGGGAGCACCATGGCCGATCCGGCCGCCCTGACCGACACCGCGGACGGGCCGCCGTCCCGGCTGCCGCAGCCGCCGTCCGGCACCCTCGCGCTGACCTTCGACGACGGCCCGCACCCGGACTCCACTCCGGAGCTGCTCGCCGCGCTCACCGCCGCGGGCCACCGCGCGACCTTCTTCCTGTGCGGCGAGCAGGCCGAGCGGTACCCCGAACTGGTCCGCGCCCTCGACCGGGCCGGGATGGCGATCGGCAACCACAGCTGGTCGCACCCGTCGCTGCCCGGCCTGCCGCTGCCCGCCGCTCGGGAGGAGATCGAACGCACCAACCGGGTGCTGACCGCGCTCACCGGCCGCCCGCCGACGCTGTTCCGCCCGCCGTACGGGGACACCGGCCCGGCGATCCGCGAGCTGGCCGCCGCGGCGGGCCTGACCGAGACGCTCTGGGACGTCGACACCCTCGACTGGAACGGCGTGCCGCCCGCCGAGGTCGCCGCCGCGGTGGCCGCGGCCCGCCCGGGCGACACCGTGCTGCTGCACGACCACGGCAACCGCAACACCGTCACCGCGCTGCCCGCCGTCCTGACCGCGCTCACCGCCCGCGGCCTGCGCTCGACACCCCTCCCCCGCTGACCCCTCCCGGCTCCTCCCCCGCTGACCCCTCCCGGCTCCTCCCGGCTCCTCCCAGCTCCTCCCCCGCCGGTCTCCCGGCCCCCACGCTCCGGTGGCCGGACGCACCCGCCCAGCACCACGCGTCCGGCCACCGGTGGACTCCCCCGTCGCAGACACCTGCCGGGAGCCGGTCAGGCGGCCTCGGGCAGCCAGAGTCCGGCCGGGTCGGTGTGCAGGCTGCGGACGGTGACCAGGGCCGCGCCGAGGACGGGGCCGCGGCGGCCCAACGGCGAGGCGCGCAGGGCCTCTTCGGGCCAGGGGCGGACCCGGATCAGCGCGGCCAGCTCGGTCCGCATCGCGGGCAGCAGCCACTGCGCGAGGTCGGCGTAGCCGCCGCCGAGGACCAGCGAGTCGGGGTCGACCAGGTTGACCGCGGCGGCCAGCGCGGTGCCGAGCGCGGTGCCGGCGTGCTGGAGCGCGCGCCGGGTGTCCGGGTCGCCCGCCTCTGCGCGCCGGGCCAACTCCGCGATGGGGTCGCGTTCCTGACGGCTCGTCAGGCTCGGTCCCCCGTCCGGCGCGGCCGGCTCGGCCAGTTCCGCCAGTTTGTCGGGCTCGCCGGGCTCGTAGGGCTCGTCGAGTTCGTCGGTGAACCCGGCGGAGCGGAGCACGGCGGCCAGGCCCGCGTACGGTTCGAGGCAGCCGCGGGCGCCGCAGGAGCAGGTGCGGCCGTCGGGGCGGACGGTGAGGTGGCCGAGTTCGCCGGCGAAGCCCCGGACGCCGGGGAACAGCCGCCCGTCCAGGACGAGCGCGCCGCCGATGCCCTCGCCGGCCGAGACGTGCACGAAGGTGCCGCTGCCGGTGCCCTGCCAGAGTTCGGCGAGCGCGCCGAGGTTGGCCTCGTTCCCGACGGTGGGGGCGGTGCCGGGGCCGGGCCACAGCTCGGCGACGTCGACCTGGTGCCAGCCCAGGTTGGGGGCGTGCTCGACCCGGCTGGTGGGGTCGTCCAGCGGGACGCTGCCGGGGACGGCGAGCACCCGGCCGACCACCCGCAGGCCGAGTTCGACGGCCTCGCGTTCGGCCAGGGCGGCGAGTTCGGCGAGTTCGGCGATGGTCTGCTCGGCGGGGCGGCCCGCGTTGGGGGCGGGGCGGTGCAGTTCGACCCGGACCTCGCCGCGCAGGTCGAGGACGCAGGCGCTGAGGTGTTCCACGCCGATCTCCAGGCCCAGCCCGGCCGGGCCGTTCCCGTTCAGTACCAGGGCCCGGCCGGGGCGGCCGACCCGGCCGCTGCGCTCCAGTTCGCCCTCCAGCAGCAGGCCGCCGCCGATGAGTTCGTCGACCAGGCTGGAGACGGCGGTGCGGGTCAGCCCGGTGCGGCCGGCCACGTCGGCGCGGGAGAGCGGGTGGGCGGCGGCGACGGTGCGCATCACCAGGGCGAGGTTCTGCCGCCGCATGTCCTGCTGCGAGGCGGGTCCACGCCTGGCCGCCAGGTCGCCGTCGGCCGTCTGCTGCCCGTCCGCTGCCACGTCTGCCCCGTCCCTCCGCGCCGCTGTCCGCGTCGCTGTCCGCGCCGTACCGTCGTCCGCCGGGCCGCCGCGGCCCGCCGCCTGTCCGTTGACCGCTGCCGGCCCTGTCCCTGCCCGACCGCCGACCGGCGACCGCCCGACCGCAGCCGCCCGGCCATCACCTGCCGACCGCCCGGCCATCACCTGCCGACCGTCCGGCCATCACCTGTCGGCCGTCCGGACGGCCCGGGCCGGTCGGTGCCGGTGTCGTCACCGGCGGCCGACCGGCCCGGTGGGCGTCACCGCGGGCCGTCCCCCTGGAGGACGGCCGTCTGCGAAATGGTAGTCCCGATCCGTTCGAGTGCCGCGTCGTCCCGGGCGAGGGCGGGCAGCACCGGGCCGTCGGCAGTGCCCCAGCGGCGGGCGACGGCGTCGGCGCGTTCGCCGGTGAGCAGGGCGGCGGCCTGGGCGGCGGCGCCGAGGGCCACCAGTTCGCGGGCGGCGGGCAGTTGGACGGGGCGGCCGGAGAGCCGGCGGACGGTGTCCTGCCAGGCCCGGCCCTGGGCGCCGCCGCCGATCAGCAGGATCGGCTGCTCGGGGTCGACCGCCTCGGGGCCGTCGACGGCGAGGACGTCGTCGAGGGCGGCGAGCAGCGAGTACGCGGCGCCGTCGTAGGCGGCCTGGAGGAGCTGGCCGGGGGTGGTGTCGTGGCGCAGGCCGTGCAGCAGGCCGCTGGCGTGCGGGAGGGCGGGGGTGCGTTCGCCGTCGAGGTAGGGCAGCAGGACGGCGCTGCCGCCGGGTTCGACGTCCTGGCGGTCGCGGCCGAGCAGGGTGGCGATCCGGTCGACGGCGAGGGTGCAGTTGAGGGTGCAGGCGAGCGGGAGCCAGCCGTCGAGGGCGTCGGCGAAGCCCGCGACGGTGCCGGTGGGGTCGGCGGGGCGGTGGCGGGCGACGGTGTAGACGGTGCCGGAGGTGCCGAGGCTGAGCACGGGGGTGCCGGTGGTGAGGCCGAGGCCGAGGGCGGCGGCCATGTTGTCGCCGGTGCCGGTGGCGATCGGGGTGCCGGGGCGCAGCGGTCCGCCGGGGAGGGCGTGTCCGGCGGGGGTGCCGGCCGGGGTGACGGCGGGGAGCAGGGCGGGGTCGAGGCCGATCCGGTCGAGGACGGCGGCGTGGTAGCCGTCGGGGGTCCACCAGCCGGTGCCGGAGGCGTCGCCGCGGTCGGTGGTGGCGGTGCCGGTGAGGCGTTCGGTGAGGTAGTCGTGCGGGAGGCGGACGGCGGCGGTGCGGTCGGCGTTGCCGGGTTCGGTGGCGCGCAGCCAGGCCCACTTGGCGGCGGTGAAGGAGGCGCCGGGGACGCTGCCGATCTCGGTGGCCCACCACTGGGCGCCGAACTTCCGCACCAGGTCGGCTGCTTGGGGCGCGGAGCGGACGTCGTTCCAGAGCAGGGCGGGGCGGACGGGGGCCCCGGCGGCGTCGAGGGTGACGAGGCCGTGCTGCTGTCCGCCGATGGCCAGGGCCTGGGCGCGGTCGGCCCAGCCGGTGGCGGTGACGGCGGCGGTGAGGGCGTCCCACCACTGGGCGGGGTCGCTCTCCTGGCCGTGGCGGGAGTCGACCCGGTGGGGGGCGCGGCCTTCGCCGAGGACGCGTCCGGTGTCGGCGTCGACGGCCAGGGCCTTGGTGGACTGGGTCGAGCTGTCGACGCCGATCACCACCTGCGGGTGTGCCATGGGCGTGCTCCTGTCTGCGGTCGTCCGGCCAGGGGTCCGTGGTCGTCCGGCCAGGGGTTTTCTTCGGGGTTGCGCGTGGGGGCTTCCCCTCACGGGCTCGGCCATACTAATTTGTCTTCCGGCCTTACGAATAGCCCCCAATCCGGGTTACCGTCGGTGCCGGGCCCGATCCGCGTCGGGCCACCGGTCGATCCCTCGGTCGATCCCCCCGGTCGATCACCAGCGCTTGGAGTACGCGATGAGCCAGCTCACCCCCACCCCCGACGACAAGTTCACCTTCGGTCTGTGGACGGTCGGCTGGCAGGGCCGCGACCCGTTCGGCGACGCCACCCGTCCGGCCCTGGACCCGGTCGAGTCGGTGCAGAAGCTGGCCGAGCTGGGCGCGTACGGCGTGACCTTCCACGACGACGACCTGATCCCGTTCGGCTCCTCGGACGCGGAGCGGGAGGCGATCGTCAAGCGCTTCCGGGGCGCCCTGGAGTCCACCGGCCTGAAGGTGCCGATGGCCACCACCAACCTGTTCACCCACCCGGTCTTCAAGGACGGCGCGTTCACCGCCAACGACCGCGACGTGCGCCGCTACGCGCTGCGCAAGACCATCCGCAACATCGACCTGGCGGTCGAGCTGGGCGCCACCGTGTACGTCGCGTGGGGCGGCCGGGAGGGCGCGGAGCACGGCGCCTCCAAGGACGTCCGGGTGGCGCTGGACCGGCTGAAGGAGGCCTTCGACCTGCTCGGCGACTACGTCACGGAGCAGGGCTACGACCTGCGCTTCGCCATCGAGCCGAAGCCGAACGAGCCGCGCGGCGACATCCTGCTGCCGACCATCGGCCACGCGCTGGCGTTCATCGAGCGCCTGGAGCGCCCGGAGCTGGTCGGCCTCAACCCGGAGGTCGGCCACGAGCAGATGGCGGGCCTGAACTTCCCGCACGGCATCGCCCAGGCGCTGTGGTCGGGCAAGCTGTTCCACATCGACCTGAACGGCCAGTCCGGCATCAAGTACGACCAGGACTTCCGGTTCGGCGCGGGCGACCTGCGGCAGGCGTTCTGGCTGGTCGACCTGCTGGAGTCCTCCGACTACCAGGGCCCGCGGCACTTCGACTTCAAGCCGCCGCGCACCGAGGACTTCGCCGGCGTGTGGGAGTCCGCGGCCGGGAACATGCGCAACTACCTGCTGCTCAAGGAGCGCGCGCTGGCCTTCCGCGCCGACTCCGAGGTGCAGGAAGCGCTGCGCGCCGCCCGCCTCGACCAGCTCGCCCTGCCGACCGCCGCCGACGGCCTGTCCGCGCTGCTCGCCGACCGCTCCGCGTTCGAGGAGTTCGACGTCACTGCCGCCGCCGAGCGCGGCATGGCCTTCGAGCGCCTCGACCAGCTGGCCATCGAGCACCTGCTCGGCGCCCGCTGACCGCAGCACCCCCGACCACCGGCCGACCCCCCTTCCCGGGGGTCGGCCGGTGCGGTTTTCTCCCCAACTCCCTCACACGCCAACCCCGCTGACGGATCGTCGAACAGCTGGAACAGTGGAAGGGACCGACCGAGAGGGAGGGAACCCATGGGGCTGATCCACGCCTGGCGGATGCAGAAACTCGTCGCGGACGCCAGGACCGCCCACCAGCGGGGCGACCTGACGTTCGTCGCCGGCTTCGACCTCGACCGGCCGGTGCCGATGCGGCGGATCCGCAAGGAGATCGACGTCATCATCCGCGCGGTGGAGGCGGTCGGCTGGCACTGCGTGGGCGTCGAGCCGTTCCTCGCCTCGGTGGAGATCGGCTTCGTCCGGGCCTGACCCCTCCGCGCCTCCCCCTCCCCCTCCCCTCCCCCTCTGCCGCTGCTCACCGCTCACCGCGGGAGCGCGCCCGGCCGGTAGTCATACAGCCAGTCCGTGGACCGGGTGTACATCCGGGTGAACACCAGCGGCATCACCGCCTCCCGGACCAGGGAGGCCAGCGGCCCCGCGGTCTTGGCGTCCCGGTTGGCGGCCGCCGCACGGGCCAGCTTCCCGGCCCGGCCTGCGCGTTCGCCCTCGAAAGCGGCCAGCGCGGCGGGCAGGCCGGACCCGGAGTGCAGCGCGGACGCGGAGTGCAGGGCGGACGCGGAGTGCAGGGCCCGGGCGAGCGCGATCGCGTCCTCCAGCGCCATGGAGGCGCCCTGCCCCGCGCCCACCGGGTGCGCGGCGTCGCCGACCAGCACGCACCGCCCGTCCTGGCGGCGCGGCACCGGCGGCAGGACGTGGAACAGCGTCGCCGCGTCGATCCGCTCCGTCGCGCCGAGGATCCGCCGGGGCACCGCCTCGGACCCGAACACCTCGGCCAGTTCCTCCGCGCCGAGCTTGATCTCGGCGGGTGCGGCGGGGTCGGCGATCTGCGCCGACCACCACACGGTGCCGTCCGGCGCGGGCAGGTGCGCGAACGCGCCGCGCCGCCCGAAGGTCATGTTGAACGTCCGTCCCGGGCCCGCCTCCGGCACGTCGCGCGCGATGCCCGCGACGCCGTACAGCCCCGCGTACGCGGGCGACGGCGCGTCCGGGTCGAGCATCCGCCGGACGGTCGAGCGCAGCCCGTCCGCGCCGACCACCAGGTCGGCCCCGGCCACCGCCTCGTCGACCACCCCGCCCGCCGGCCCCGCCCCCGCGCCGGGGCCGTGCAGCCGCCCGCCGGGCCCGTGCAGCCGCTCGCCGACCACGATCCGCGCCCCGAGCCGGACCGCCTCGGCCCGCAGCGCCGCCACCAGGTCGGCCCGCATCAGCGTCACGCTGCGCAGCGGGTCGTCCGCCCTCCGGCCGCGCGGGACGTCGCCGAGCAGCTTGCCGCGCCCCGACCACATCCGCTGCCGGTCGACCTCGAAGCCCGCCGCCCGCACCGCCTCCAGGCAGCCCAGCGACTCCAGCGCCCGCAGGCCGTTGACGGCCAGGCTCAGGAACGCCCCGACCGGTCCCGCCGGGTCCGGGTACGCCTCGTACACCGTCACCTCGGCGCCGATCCGGCGCAGCGCGATCGCGCTCGCCGCCCCGGCCACTCCCGCGCCGATCACTACCGCCTTCATGTGCCCACCCCTCACTGAATCCTCGTTCAATGAATCAGCATTCACTGAACCGGCCGTCAGTATGATGTCCGCACGAGCGGCGGGTCAAGGCCCGGCCGGAACGGGCCGGGGCACGGGCCAGGACGAGGCGAGGGAGGCCGGACGCGATGAGCGTGCGCAAGGCGCAGGCGGCGGAGACCAGGGCGGCACTGCTGGAGGCGGCCCGGCGGCAGTTCGTCGAACGCGGCTACCTCAACACGAAGATCACCGACATCACCGCGGCGGCCGGCCGGGCCACCGGCTCGTTCTACGCGCACTTCGCCGACAAGGACGAACTGCTGCGGGCCCTGCTCGACGACGCCCGCACCCAGGCCCGCGAGCAGGTGGTCGCGCAGGTCCACCCGCGCGACCACGACCTCGGCGACCGGTCCCAGCTGCACGCGCACCTCGGCGCGTCCTGGCAGGCGATGCGCGACCACCTCCCGGTCACCATCGCCCTGTTCGAATCGATCGTCGCCGAGGGCCCCCGCTCCGGCCGGGCCTGGCAGCGCCTCACCGCGGACACCGACGTCCTGCGCGACCACCTCGACTACCTCCGCGAGCAGGGCCGCCCCCTCCCCGGCGACCCCGCCCTGCTCGCCCCGGCGATGGGCGCGATGCTCGGCATGCTCTCCTACGCCCTGCTCACCACCGACCACCCGGCCCACGGCGACGCCGAGGTGGTCGACACCCTCACCGACCTCCTCCTGCACGGCCTCGCCGGCCGCCCCACACCGCCGGAACCCGCCCCCGGCCCCACCCCCGGCCTCGGTTCCGGCACCGGGGTCTGACCCCCGCTACGCCCCCGTCGGCCCCACCGCCGGGTCGGGCAGCGCCGCGACCAGGCGGTCGAGTTCGGCCTCGGTGTTGTAGTAGTGCGGCGAGGCGCGGACGACCGAGGTGAGCGAGCGGGCGTCGAAGTCCCAGCGGGCGTACTCGGCGAGGGAGACCGAGACGTTGACGCCGGCGGCGCGGAGGGCACCGGCGACGTCCTGGCTGTCGCGGCCCTCGACGGTGAAGGTGACGATGGCGCACCGGCGCGCGCCCCGGTCGTGCACCCGCACCCCGGGGCGGGCCCGCAGGCGCTCGCGCAGGGCTGCGCCCAGGCGGGTGGCGCGCTCGGCGATCGCGTCCGGGCCGAGGGCGAGGGCGTACTCGGCGGCGACGCCGAGGCCGATCCGGGCGGCGTGGTTGGCCTCCCAGCTCTCGAACCGGCGGGCGTCGGCGCGGACCCGGTAGCTGTCCGCCGAGGTCCAGGTCGCCGCGTGCAGGTCGAGGAACGGGGGTTCCAGCCGGGCGCGGATCCGCGGCGAGCAGTACAGGAAGCCGGTGCCGCGCGGGCCGCGCAGGAACTTGCGGCCGGGCGCGGTGAGCAGGTCGCAGCCGATCTCGCCGACGTCCAGGGGCAGTTGGCCGACGGACTGGCAGGCGTCCAGCAGGTAGACGGCGCCGGCCTCGCGGGCCGCCTTCCCGATCTCGGCGGCCGGGTTGACCAGGCCGCCCTGGGTGGGCACGTGGGTGACCGCGATCAGTTTCACCCGTTCGTCGACCATCGCGCGCAGCGCGTCGACGTCGAGCTGCCCGTCGGCGTCGTCGGGGACGGTCTCCACGCTCACCCCGTGGCGGCGGGCCGTCTGCAGGAAGGCGATGGCGTTGCTCGCGTACTCGGCCCGGGCCGTCAGGATCCGGTCGCCCGGCGCCCAGGGCAGCGCGTAGAACGCCATGTCCCAGGCCCTGGTGGCGTTCTCCACCAGCGCGATGTCGTCCCGTCCGGCGCCGATCAGCCCGGCCAGCGCGTCGTACGTCCGCTCGATCCGCCCGGCCTGCCGCCGCGCCGCCTCGTACCCCCCGACCTCCTCCTCCAGCCGCAGGTGCTCCACCACCGCGTCCACCACCGGCCGGGGCTGCAGCGCCGCCCCCGCGTTGTCGAGGTGCACCACCCGCCCGACCCCGGCCGTCTCCCGCCGCACCCGCTCGACGTCGATCCCCGCCACCAGCGCCCACCCCTCCCGCGACCACGGCCGTCCGGTTCCCCGGTGTCCAGGGTGAACGACCCGGCGGCGGGGCCGGGTTCCCGCCGCCCGCCGGGACTCACCGGGTGGCGGGGAGGGCGGGCAGGACGGTGGTGCGCAGGAGGTCGAGGAAGAGGTCGGGGCGGCGGTAGACGGCGAAGTGGCCGGCTTCCTCGATCAGGGTGAAGGACTTGACGGGGGCCTGGACCCGGTCGTAGAAGGCGCGGGCGCGGGCGGGGGTGTTGACCAGGTCGCGGGCGCCCTGGACGAGGAAGAAGGGGACGTCGAAGCGGGTGCCGTCGGCGTGGTCGTCGAGGGCGGCGGTGCCGGGGAGGACGGCGGCGGAGACCAGGAAGCTCCTGAAGAAGGTGCCGAGTTCGGGCAGGGAGTGCAGCGGAGAGTACCAGAGCGACTTCGTCACCACGGACTTCATCGCGGCGAAGGTGTACGGGTCGGTGGCGGCGGCGAAGCGGTTGAAGTGGGCGAACTGCTCGGCGCTCCAGGCCCGCTGGTCGGGGCCCGCCGCCCGGACGGCGGCGGCCTCCTTCTTCTTGCCGGCCCGGTCGAGGCGCTCCAGCACGTCGTGGTAGTCGGTGGTGTCGCGGCCGCCGTCGAAGACCTTCTGGTCGGTGCCGACGTAGGCGGAGACCAGGTCGGGGCGGCTGCGGGCGATCCGCAGGCCGAGGGCGCTGCCGAAGGAGCAGCCCAGCAGGACGACCCGGGTGACGCCGAGACGGGCGCGGACGTGCTCGATCACCTCGACGGCGTCCCGCAGCAGCCGGTCGAAGGTGAGTTCGCCCTGGCCGTCGGCGCCGGAGCGGCGCAGGGTCTTGCCGGTGCCGCGCATGTCCCAGCGGACCAGGGTGACGTGGCGCTCCCAGTCGCGGGAGAGGTGGGCGAGGACGGCGTTGGAGGAGCCGGGGCCGCCGTGCAGTTCCAGCACGACGGGGTTGGCGCGGTCCTGGCCGCGGACCGAGAGCCACTGGTCGAGGCCGCCGATCGGGGCGAAGTAGCTCTCGTCGACGCCCCGTCCGGTGTCGATGCGCAGGTCGCGGGCGCGGCCGGCCCGGACGGCGGCGCGGTGGGCGAGGAGTGCGGCGACGGGGGTCGCGGCGGCGGTGGCGGTGAGGGCGGCGGCGATGAGCACGCGGGTCTCCAGGGATGCGGATCCGGTAACTGTGTATGTCATACACAGCTGATTACTGTGTAAGTTATACGCAGTTGTTGGGCGGTTGGCAACACCGCGGTCGGACGGCCGGCGGCACCCGGCCCACCGCCCGCGGCCCGGACGGAGAGGAGGCCGGTCGCGTGCCGGCGAACAAGGAGAGCCAGCGGGACCCGAACGTCAGCCTGGCGCTGCTGTGGGGCGAGGCCGAGGAGCGTCCCCGGCGCGGGCCCAGGCCGAAGTTCACGCCCGCCGAGGTGGCCCGGCACGGCGTCGCGGTCGCCGACGCCGAGGGGCTGGAGGCGCTCTCGATGCAGCGGGTCGCCGAGGCGCTCGGGGTCACCACGATGGCGCTCTACCGCTACGTCCCCGGCAAGCCCGACCTCGTCGACCTGATGGTCGACACCGTGCTCGGCGACCCGCCCGCCCTCGACGCGGTGCCGGGCGGCTGGCGGCCCCGCCTGGAGGTCTGGGCCCGCGCCTGCTGGGACGTCTACCGCGCCCACCCCTGGATCCTGACCGCGACCGGCCTGCGCCGGCACGCCATGGGCCCGCGCCAAGTGGCCTGGCTGGACGGCGCGCTGGCCGCCCTCGAACCCACCGGGCTCGACGCCCGGCAGCGGCACGACGCCGCGATCCTGGTGCTCAGCCTGGTGCGCAGCCTCACCCAGGAGTCCCTGGACCGCACCGAGGAGGGCGACCGGGAGTGGGACCGGCTCACCGCCGACCAGTTGGCCCGGCACGCCGACCGCTTCCCCGCGCTCACCCGCGCCGCCGCGGCCGGGGCCTTCGCCCCCGCCCCCGCTCCGGCGGACCCGCTCGCCTTCGGACTGGCCTGCGTGCTGGACGGCCTCCAGGGCCTGGTCGAGCGCACCGCCGGGCCCGGCGGGGGCTGAGCCCGGGCCCGGCAGCGGCCGAGCGGGTCCGAGCAGCGGCCGAGCGGGACCGAGCAGCGGCCGAGCGGGTCCGAGCAGCGGCTGAGCTGGACGGTGCGGGGTGGTCCAGGGCGGTACGGGGTGGTGCAGGGTTCACCATGAAGTCGGGTGCGGGCTTCATGGTGTGCTCCCGCGGCGGTGACCTACCGTCGGGCTGTGATGATTCGACCCGGGCTGAGGCGCCCGGCACTCCTGGCCCGGCGGGCGCGGCGCGACGCCGGCTTCCTGGCCACCGGCGTCCTGCCGCACCTGGCCCTGGTCCCGGTGTGGGCCTGGGCCGCGACGTTCATGGCCCGGACGGGGCACTGGAAACCGGCCCTGGAGGTGGCGATCCTCCTGATCGTGCTCGGCGCCCCGCTGGTGACGGCCGTCCAGCGGGTCCGCCACCGCATCCTCCTCGGGGTGGACGTGGTGCCCTCGGCGCCCGCTCCCGAGCCGTGGTCGTGGGCGGTGGCGGCCCGGCAGGCGCTCAGCTGGCTGACCTCGGCGCAGACCTGGCGCCAGGTCGGCTACCACCTGCTGCTCGGCCCGCTGCTGGCCGCCGCGGAGCTGCTGGTGCTGGCCGCCGCCGTCGCGGGCCTGGCCGGCGCCACCGCCTACGGCTGGGCCTGGTCGGTGCCCGCGCGGGAGCGTGGGGGCTGGCTCGAGTACGCGACGCAACTGCCGTGGTACACGCTGGGCGGGCTGCTCCTGCTGGGCGCCCTGCCCTGGGTGGCGGGCGCGACCGCCCGGGGCGAGTCGCGCGCGGCCGCGGCCCTGCTCGGCCCCAGCCGGTCCCAACGGCTCCAGCAGCGGGTCGAGCACCTGGCGGAGAGCCGCACCGGCCTGATCGAGGCGGTTGACGCCGAGCGCCGCCGAATAGAACGGGACCTGCACGACGGCACCCAGCAACGGCTGGTCTCGCTCGCCGTCAACCTCGGCCTGGTCCTGGCCACCACCCCCGACCTGCCCGACGGGGCCCGCGCGGCGATCGCCGAAGCCCACCTGGAGGCCAAGCACGCGATCGCCGAACTCAACGACCTGGTACGGGGGCTGCACCCCGCCGTACTGGAGGACCGCGGGCTGGACGCGGCCCTGTCCGGCCTGGCCGCCCGGCTCCCCCTGCCGGTGCGCCTGCGGGTCGACCTCGACGAACAGGTGCCGCCCGGCGTGGAGTCGGTGGCCTACTTCGTGATCTCCGAGGCCCTGGCCAACGTGATCAAGCACGCCGGGGCGACCCGCACCGAGGTGACGGTCAGACAGGTCGGTTCGGTGCTGCGGGTGAACGTCACGGACGACGGGCTCGGCGGCGCCGACCCCTCCGCCGGGACGGGGCTGGGCGGGCTGGCCAAACGGGTCGACGCGATCGACGGCTCCTTCCACGTGAGCAGCCCCGTGGGCGGCCCCACCACCGTGACCGCGGAGCTGCCGTGCGCGCGGTGATCGCCGAGGACTCGGTGCTGCTCCGGGTCGGCCTGGTCAAGGTCCTGGAGATGGGCGGCTTCCAGGTCGTCGCCGAAGTCGACGACGCGCCGTCCCTGTTGGCGGCGGTCGAGCAGCACCGGCCCGAACTCGCCCTGGTCGACGTCCGGATGCCGCCCTCCTTCACCGACGAGGGGGTGCGCGCCGCCCTGGAGATCCGCCGCAGGCGACCGGCGACGGCGGTGGTGCTGCTCTCCCAGTACGTCGAGGAGCGCTACGCGGCCGACCTGCTGTCCGCCGACACCAGCGGCGTCGGCTACCTGCTCAAGCAGCGCGTCGCCGACGTCACGGAGTTCGTGGAGACGGTCCGCCGGGTCGCCGGGGGCGGCACCGCACTGGACCCGCAGGTCGTCGCCCAACTGCTGCTGCGCCGCAGCAACGACCCGCTGGAACGGCTGACCCCGCGCGAACGGGACGTCCTGGCCCTGATGGCGGAGGGGCACTCCAACGTCGGCATCGCGGAGACCCTGACGATCAGTGAGAGCGCGGTCGCCAAGCACATCAACAACATCTTCGCCAAGCTCGACCTCCCGGTCGCCGACAGCGGCCACCGCCGCGTCCTGGCCGTGCTGCGCTTCCTCGGCACGTCCCGGTCCTGAACGGCCGCCCCGGCCCGAACGGACCCTCCTCCCCGCGCCCGGCGGGTGGTGCTAGCCTCGGTGCACCGCCCGCCGCCGCGCCGCGCCCGTCCGTCCGCGCGTGCCCGTCCGGCCGGCCGTTCCCCGCTGCCGTTTCCCGCTGCCGACGCCCCGGTCCGCTGTCCTGCCGACCGCCGGGCCGGTATCGCACCGCAGCGCACCACACACCGCAGCGCACCGCAGCGCACCACACCGGCCGACGCCCTCCCGCGCGGCCGAACGCCCTTGCCCCGCCCGGAGGTCGGCCCCGCCATGCGTCCCACCCTGTTCACGATCGACCCCTCCGGCCCCGGCCGGATCAGCACCATGGCCCGGCCGCGCGGCGGCGACTGGCTCGCGGAGGAGCTGGCCGCGCTGGCCGCCCTCGGGGTGAGCGAGCTGGTCAGCGCGCTCACCCCGGCCGAGTGCGCCGAGCTCGGACTGGACGCGGAGCCGTCCCTCGCCCGCGCCGCCGGGCTACGCTTCACCGCCGTCCCGATCCCGGACCGCACCGTCCCCGCCCCGTCCGAAGTCCTGCCGGTGCTGGACGGGTTGGCCCGGCGGCTGGCCGCGGGCGGCCACCTGGTGGTGCACTGCCGGGCCGGGATCGGCCGCTCCTCGCTGCTGGCGGCCGCCGTCCTGGTCCGCTCCGGCGCAGACCCGGACGACACCTGGGCCCGGATCGCCCGGGCCCGCGGCCTGGCCGTGCCGGACACCCCCGAGCAGCGGGCCTGGACCGACCGGATCACCCCGCCGCACCGGCCGTGAGGCTGTGCGGCCGCACGGTCGCGGCGGGTCAGTGGTGGAACAGCCGCAGACCGGTGTGCACCAGGGTGATGCCGTGCTCGGCGCAGGCCGTCTCGACCTCGGCGGAGCGCAGGGAGCCGCCGGGTTCGGCGATCGCGGTGACGCCGTGGCGGCGGGCGTGGTCGACGTTGTCGCGGAACGGCAGGCAGCCGTCGGAGACGAACGCGACACCGTCCGACTCGGCCGCCCAGCGGGCGCGTTCGTCCGGGCCGAGCTCGTCGGGGACGTCGCCGTCGCGCAGGGCGGCGGCGAAGCGGGCGCGCTCGTCGGGCGTCAAGTCGCCCTCCAGATAGCGGATCTGCCAGTTGATCCGGTCCTGCCGGCGGACCTCGGGGCGGAAGTCGAGGGCCCGGACGGCCGGGTGGCGGCGCAGCCACCAGGTGTCGGTCTTGGCCCCGGCCAGCCGGGTGCAGTCGACCCGGGACTGCTGGCCGGCGCCGATGCCCAGGGCCGCGCCGCCGCGCAGGTAGCAGACCGAGTTGGACTGGGTGCGGCGCAGCACGGCCAGGCCGAGCAGCAGGTCGTCGGCGGCGGCCGGGGTGAGCGCGCCGACCCGGACGTCGGCGAGCAGGGCGGCGGTGAGCGGGGCGGTGTCGGTGTCCTGGACCAGGCGCACGCCGTACACCTCGCGGGTCTCGACGGCGGGCGGGGTGCAACCGGGGCGGGCCTCCAGGACGAGGTAGCGGCCGTTCTTCTTCCGGGCCAGCACGTCGAGCACGCCGGGCGCGTAGCCGGGGGCGACGATGCCGTCGGAGACCACCCGGGCGAGCAGGTCGGCGAGTTCGAGGTCGACCTCGTGCGAGACCGCGACGAGGTCGCCGTAGGAGGACTTCGGGTCGGCGTCGCGGGCCCGCAGGTAGGCGGAGGTGAGCGGGCCGACGGCGGCCGGGTCGAGGCCGTACGGTTCGGCGGCGGCCCGGTCGACCGGTCCGGCGAGAGCGGCGCCGGCCGGGGAGACGTGCTTGAAGGAGGCGGCAGCGGGGCGGCCGAACAGGGCCGCGGCCTCACTGACGAGCTGCCAGGCGTTCAGCGCGTCCAGCAGGTTGACGTACGAGGGCTGTCCGTTGAGCAGGCGCAGCGGCAGGTCGGTGCCGGGCAGCGGCTCGATCCGGGCGCGGGTGTTCTGCGGGTTGATTCCGTACCGAAGGTCCATGGTGGTGGCCCCCTCCGTGAAGTCGCGTGTCGGCTTCGGAGGACACCCAGGCGGACGGTGCCGGTCCCGTGCTGTGCGGCGCCGCTCCCCGGTGGTGCTCCACCTCTCGCCAGTCGCGACGGCGCCGATGCTAGCAGCCTCCGGCGGGAGCGGAGTTGGGGACGGCGGCGGGGCTGGGGGCTGGGGGTAGTGGTGGGGCCGGGGGGCGGTGGCGCCCGCGTTCGGCCGGGCGTCAGCGGCGCTCCGCCCCGATCCCGCGGTCCGTTCCTCCGGCCAGGACCGCGTCCGCGACCACGGTGAAGAGGTGGTCGGCGCGCGGTGCGAACGAGCCCTGGTCGCCGAGCCACGCGAGGGCTGCGACGAGGGCGAACAGTTCCGTGCCGTCGAGGTCGGCCCGTGCGGCGCCCGCGGCCTGGGCCCGGGCGAGGAGCCGGGTGCCCGCCGCGCGCATGGTGACGCACGAGGCGTGGAGCGCGGAACCGGTGTCCTCGATGGCGGCCGCCATCAGCTCGGTGACGCCCCGGTACTCGCGTGCGACCGCGACGCAGTCGCGCAGCCAGGTGACGAGAGCGTCCTCGGGCGGGTCCGAGGCTTCGAGTGCGGCCGCCCGTTCCGCCAGCCCGTCGAAGCTCTCCCGGAGCAGGGCGTCGAGCAACGCCTCCCGGGTCGGGAAGTGGCGGTAGAGCGTGGGGAGGGCGACGTCGGCCCTCCGGGCGATGTCGCGCAGGGACGCGTCGGCGCCCTGCTCGGCGACGACGACGCCCGCGACGGCGAGCAGCTGGTCGCGGTTCTTCCTGGCATCGGCCCGCAAGGGTCCTCCTTTGACAGCCGTAGCACTGCTACATATATTCGTACCACTGCTACGGAAACACGTAGCAGTGCTACGCCTAGCCTAGCCCGCCTGCGGGAAAGAGGGAGAATCTCCATGTCGGCGAAGACGATGAGGGCGATCCGACTGCACGAGTTCGGCGGCCCCGAGGTACTGCGCCACGACGAAGTGCCGATCCCCCGGCCGCAGCCGGGCGAGGTGCTCGTGCGCGTCCACGCCGTCGGCCTCAACCCCCCGGACTGGTACCTGCGCGACGGGATGCCCGGCATTCCCCCCGAACTGAGGCCGCCCGTGAGCCTCCCCGCCGTTCCGGGGTCGGACGTGTCGGGCGTCGTCGCGGCGGTCGCCGAGGACGTGGCGGACTTCTCCGTCGGCGACGAGGTCTTCGGCATGCTCCGCTTCCCGAGCTTCGACGGCCGCGCGTACGCCGAGTACGTGGCGGCGCCCGCCGCCGACCTGGCCCGCAAGCCGGCCGGCGTCGATCACGTGCACGCCGCGGGGGCGGCCATGTCGGGGCTCACCGCGTGGCAGTACCTGGTGGAACTCGGGCACGACCACCCCAACCCCCTCCAGCCGGCGCAGCACCGCCCCGTACCGCTGGAGGCCGGGATGACGGTGCTGGTCAACGGCGCAGCCGGCGGCGTGGGGCACCTGGGCCTGCAACTCGCGAAGTGGAAGGGCACGCGCGTCATCGCGGTCGCCTCGGGCGCGCACGAGCAGTTCCTGCGCGAGCTCGGCGCCGACGAGTTCGTCGACTACACCAAGACCCGCCCCGAGGAGGCCGTCCGGGACGTCGACCTGGTGCTCGACACCGTCGGCGGCCCCGGCAGCGGCCGCTTCCTGCGGACGCTCAGGCGCGGCGGCGCGCTGTACTTCGTCTTCATCGCCACGTACGACCCGGCGGAGGTCACGAGGCTGGGCGTCACGACCTCGATCACCCAGGTGCGCTCGAACGGCCGGCAGCTCGGAGAACTCGGCCGCCTGCTCGACACGGGCACGCTCCGCGTCGCCATCGACAGCACCTTCCCGCTCGCGGACGCCCGGAAGGCACACGAACGAGCCGCGCGCGGACACCTCCGGGGCAAGATCGTGCTCACCGCCGTGTGAGGACCCCCGTTCGTGCACGCCGCCACGGGAAGCGAGTGCCCCGCGACGGCAGGAGGACCGCGAAGGCGACGCCCGAGGACGACGCCCGAGGACGCCGTCGACGACATGTTCGGCGGGCGGGGAGGCGGCCGGGCAGGTGCACCGGGATGGGGCCGGGCAGTGGCGTCCAGGTGGGTTCGGCCGTGTCACAGGGAGGGGCGATGTCCTCGTCCGACACCGTGTCAGGGTCCGTTCCGGAGAAGGGCCGGGGCAGGTTGCGGCGGTTGGGCGAGTGGTGCGCGCGGCGGCGCCTGGTGGATCTCGCGCCGGCTGGACCGGATCCTCCCGGACATCGATGCCGAGGGCGCCAACATCTCGCCCACCGAGGCGAATTGACGGGACATCAGGAATCTCCCGGACGCCACTCCCGTCCCGGTGGCACCACCGCTCACACCGTCCGGCCGCCGGTGTGGAAGCGGAGCGTCCGCCCCCTTGTCAGGTGCACCGTTCCTGCCTACCTTCGTGCTCCAGGACCCCGGCCCGATCGGGCCGGACGGTCCGCGGCGCCGGACGCAAACCCGCGGCCGCGCCGGACGCGCGACAAGACCTGGAGGCGTCACATGCCCGTTGCCACCCCCACCGCGATCCGCGACGCCGGCCCACTGGCCGTGGACGACGAGACCCTGGTGTTCGAGGACGACGACCGCACCGACCACGACCCCACCGCCTGTCTGTCCGACCCGTGGGTGACCGCGACCACCCGGGTCGCCTGCGACTTCAACTCCTGACGGTGGCCGGCTCCGTCGCCGTCCGCCGCCCCTGGTCCGACGACACCTGGTCGTACCTGAACGATCCGCGGATGCCGGCGATGGAGCACGGTTGGAAGCTCCACGTCTCCGCCCGCCCGGGCACCCTGGCCGCCGTCCTCGCACTCGTCCTGCCGGTGCTGGAACAGCACGTCTGCCACGCCAAGTGGGCCCGCGACCCCGAGGTGCTGCGCACTCTCAACTCCGGTACCCGGAACGCCGCTTCGGTCGGCAAGGCGGTCACCGTCTACCCGGCTCCGGACGAACTCCTGCCGCTGGCCGCCGAGTTGGCCGCCGCCCTGCGCGGCCGGGAGGGGCCGCCGATCACCGGCGACCGCCGCCTCGCCCCCGACGCGCCCGTCTACTACCGGTACGGGCCGTTCACCGGCGACTACCGGACCGGGCGCAGCGGGCGCCTGGAATCCGTGATGACCGGCCCCGACGGGCAGCTCTTCGACGGCCTGGCGGGCACCGCATACCGCTGCCCGCCGTGGGCCGCGGACCCGTTCACCCGCCCCGCGACCACCCCGCCCGCGCCGGGCGCGTCGGCCACCCCGCCCGCGCCGGGCGTGTCGGCCACCCCGTCCGCGGCGGCCGGTTTCGGCGGCGGGCGCTACCGGGTGACCGGCGGGATCGCCCGCAAGGCCCAGGGCAACGTCTACCGCGCCCTGGACCTGGTCACCGGGCTGGCCGTGGTGGTCAAGCAGGCCCGCGCCTACGTCGCCGAGGACGTGGACGGCGCCGACGCCCGCGACCGCCTGCGCAACGAGCACGCCGTCCTCACCGCGCTCGACGGCCTCCCCGGCGTCCCGCGCGCCCTCGACTACTTCCGCCACCGCGCCGACGAGTACCTGGTCACGACCGACTGCGGCAGCCGCGACCTGCGCCGCGAGGTGCACGACCACGGGCCCTTCGCCGCGAGGGGAACGGACCGCCCGCACCCGTCCGGCCCGCTCGCCGCCCGGCTGCTGCGCGTCCTGGACGGCGCCCACCGGCGGGGCGTGGTGGTGCGCGACCTCAAGCCGGACAACGTCGTGCTGGACGCCGAAGGGCACTGCCACGTCGTCGACTTCGGCATCAGCGCCCGGCACGGCACCGGCCCGGACGGCTCCACCCCCGGCTACAGCGGCCCCGTGCACCGGCCCGGCGCCCCGGCGCTGCCCGCCGACGACTACCACGCCCTGGGCATGACCCTGCACTTCGCCGCCACCGGCCTGGACCCGGTCGTCCTCGACTCCGACCCGGCCGTCAACCGCGAACGCACCCTGGCCTGCCTGGAGTTCGCCCTCCCCGGCCCCGCCCACCAGCAATTCCGCTCCCTGATCGGCGATTTGACCAGCCCCGACCCCGCCACCCGGACCGCCGGAGCGGACCGCCTGCGCCGGGAAGCCGGGCAGGCGGCCCTCCAACAGACTTCGCATAAAGTCAAGTTGACCAGAACGGGCCTCCCGCGCCGGGAAGCCGAGCGGCCGAGCCGCCGACGGCCGCCCGCCGCACCGCAGATACCGGCCGACCTGCTGGCGGAGATCGTCGAGCACACCGTCGCGGTCTGCGTCGCCGAGGCCCACCGGATCGCCGACCCGGCGCGTGCCGACCGGTCCGCCGTCCCCGCCCCGGTCGACGTCTACGGCGGGAGTTCCGGGCTCGGGCTGGAACTGCTCCAGCACCTGCACCGCCCCGGCGTCCCGGCCGCCGTCGCCGCGCTCGCCGACTGGACGGCCCGCCAACACCGCACGCTACCGGCCGGGTTGTACTGCGGCCGGACCGGCGTCGACCTGTTCCTGACCGCCGCCGGCGCACCGCCTCCGCACACCGCCACCGACCTGCCGGACCAGCGCCCGGGCGGCGGACCGCCGGAAGCCGACCTGATCGACGGCGCCGCCGGGACCGGCCTCGGCCACCTGCTCCTCGCCCGTGCCCACCCGGCCCCGGCCCCCGCTGTCACCGCCACCCCCGCCCCCGCCGACCGGCACCTCGCCGCCGCCACGGCCTGCCGCGACCAGCTCACCACCGGGCACGCCCGCCTCACCCCGCCCGCCGCGCCCCGTCCCGGCGACGCCGCCCTCACCCGGGGGATCGCCCACGGCGACGCGGGGGTCGCCCACTTCCTCCTCGCGCACGCCCGCGCCACCGGCGACCCGGTCTCCCGGCACCACGCCGCCCTGGCCTGCGCGCGCCTCGCCGCCGCCACCCCGGCACTGCTCGCCGCCGCCACCCGGCCCGGCGCCAGCCGCCGCTACGGCTCCTGGTGCCGCGGGCTGGCCGGGATCGGCGCCGTCCTGGCCCGCGCCGCCGAGCAGCTCGGCGAACCCGCCCACCGCGCGCTCGCCGAACGGTGCGCCCGCGCCTGCCTGGACCTGGCCCCGCGGATGCCGCTGGTCACCCAGTGCTGCGGCCTGGCCGGCGTCGGCGACCTGATGCTCGAACTCGCCCCCGCCGCACCGGAGTTCCACGAGGCCGCGGGCACCGTCGCCGCCCTCGTGCTGGCCCGCTCGGCCGGCCCCGCCGCCCGGCCGGTCTTCCCCGACGCCGGCCTGGTCCGCCAGTCCTTCGGCCACGCCACCGGCACCCCCGGCGTCCTCGCCTTCCTCCGCCGCCTGCACTCCCCCGGCAGTCCCCCGCTCGGCACCCTCCCCTGACCACCCGACGACCCGAACTCCCGCCTCCGGGACGGACGTTCACCGCCCGGCTGCGCCGGCAGGACGACAACGGCCCGCAGGAGCGCCTGCTGCCGCCGCGCAAGAGCCGGACCAACCGCCGGCCTCACCCCTCGACGGCAGCACCCCCGGCCCCGGCCCCAGCACCGCTCCCGACCCCGGCCCCAGCACCGGCCCCGGCCCCGTTCCCGCCCGCCGCCACTGCCGCGAGCAGGGCCAGCAGCGGTGAGACGTCCCGCTCGAAGGTGAACTCCCGCAGCAGGGTGGTCCACCGGCCGTCCTCCCAGCGCCATACGAAGACGTAGCGGGCCGGGAGGCCGTCCTCGCAGCGGTACATGACGACCGTGCCCTGGTCGCCGTGCCGCCCCGCGGACAGGAAGCGGACGTCGTCCGTGCCGCCGTCCGCGACGCCCTCGCCGCGCGCGGCCAGCGCCCGGAACCGCGCCATGAAGTGCGCCTTCGTCAGCACCGCGACCCGGCCCGCCTCGTCGGTCCGGACGTTCTCGAACTCCTCGTCGTAGAGCGCCTCCAGCGCCGCCAGGTCCATCGCCGTGCCCGCCGCCAGGTACTCCCGCATCCGCGCGACCAGCGTCCCGTCCAGGTGTCCGTCCATCGTTGCGCCCCCTCGTCGTTCGTCCTTCGTTCCGGTGCGCCCATCGTCGCGGCGGCCGCTGTCGGATCACCCGCAGCCCGCTGTCGGCGCACTGTCGGCGCGCTCTCGGCCCCCTCTCGGAACGCCCTCGAACGACGCCCTTCCCCCCTTGCCGCACAAAGTATTTCGTGCCCGGAGCGGGAGGCACGTAGCGTCCCGTGCCATGACCGAGGAGACGTGGACGTACGCGACGGCGGGGGAACTGACGGCGGCCCTGCGGGCCGGGAAGGTCAGTTCGGTGGAGCTGACCGAGGAGGCGATCGGGCGGATCGAGCGGGAGGACGGGGCGCTGAACGCGATCTGCGCGCCGGACTTCGAGCGGGCCCGGGACGCCGCCCGGGCGGCCGACCGAGCGCGGGCGCGGGGGGAGGAACGGCCGCTGCTGGGTGTGCCGGTGACGGTCAAGGAGTCGTACAACGTGGCCGGGCTGCCCACCACTTGGGGCATGCCGCAGTTCCGGGACCACGTCCCGGCCGAGGACGCCCTGCAGGTGGCCCGGGTCAAGGCGGCGGGCGCGGTGGTGCTCGGCAAGACCAACGTGCCGCTCGGGCTCCAGGACATCCAGACCTACAACGAGATCCACGGCACCACCGTCAACCCGTGGGACCGCACCCGCACCTGCGGCGGCTCCTCCGGCGGCTCGGCCGCCGCCCTGGCCGCCGGGTTCGGCGCGCTGTCGCTGGGCACCGACATCGCCGGTTCGCTGCGCACCCCCGCCCACTTCTGCGGCGTCTACGCGCACAAGCCGACCCTGCACCTGCTGCCCACCCGCGGCATGGTCCCGCCGCACGCCCCGGCGCTGCCCGCCGACATCGACCTGGCCGTCGCCGGGCCGATGGCCCGCTCGGCCCGCGACCTCACCCTGCTGCTCGACGTGATGGCCGGCCCCGACCCGCTGACCTCCGGCCTGGCCCACACCCTGGACCTGCCGCCCGCCCGCCACGACCGGCTCTCCGACTTCCGGGTGCTGGTCCTGGACGAGCACCCGCTCATCCCGACCGGCGCCGACGTCCGCGCGGGCCTGGCCCGGGTCGTCGACGCGCTCGCCGAGGGCGGCGCCCGGATCGAACGGCACAGCCCGCTGCTGCCCGACCTCGCCGACGCCGCCGAGCTCTACACCCTGCTGCTGTCCTCCGCCGTCGCCGTCCAGTTCCCGGTCGGCAGCCAGCAGCAACTCGCCGCCCAGGTCGCCGGGTTGAGCGAGGACGACCACAGCCTGGTCGCCGCCCGGCTGCGCGGCCTGCTGCTCTCCCACCGCGACTGGCTGGGCGCCGACCGCCGCCGCGAACTGCACCGCCACGCCTGGCGGCAGCTCTTCGCCGAGTTCGACGCCGTCGTCGCCCCGATCACCCCCACCGCGGCCTTCCCGCACGACCAGGACCCCGACCTGATGAACCGCCGGATCACCGTCGACGGCACCGCCCACACCTACTTCGACCAGTTGGTCTGGGCCGGCCTCGCCACCATGCCCGGCCTGCCCGCCACCGCCGTCCCCACCGGCCCGTCCGCCGCGGGCCTCCCGGTCGGCGTCCAGCTGATCGGCCCGATGTACGAGGACCGCACCCCGCTGCGCCTGGCCGAACTCCTGGAGGAGCGGCTCGGCGGCTTCCGCCCGCCCCGCGCACTCCACTGACCGGGCCCGGCCCCGTCAGGTGCCCCGGCCCGGCCCCGGGCACCTGACGGGGGCTCAGCGGGCGGCCCGGTAGGCCCGGCCGGCGGCGGTGGCGGTCGTCCCGTCGGTGAACAGGCCGCTGCTGGGCTTCGCCGGGTCCGCGCCGAGGCCGAACCAGGCGTAGCGCTGGAGGTAGGGCAGCGCGTCCAGGGCCTCGGTGGAGGCGGTGACGAAGGCGGCCTGCTGGTCGGCGCTCGGGAAGCGGGTGCCCTGGGAGAAGTCGATCAGGGCGTACTCGGTGAGCCAGATCGGCTTGTGGTAGCGCCGGTGGACGGCCTCCAGGTAGGCGGTCAGCTGCTGGACGGCCTGCGGGGTGCGGAAGTCCCCGCCGTACCAGTGCAGCGTGATGAAGTCGACCCGGTAGCCCTTGGCGTCGGCGCCGGCCATGAAGCGGTCCAGCCAGCCGCCGGGCGTGTCGGCCCCGTAGGCGACCGCCGGGCTGCCGAGGACCTGCCCGGCCCGCATCAGCTGCGGCCACAGTTCGAGCGCCCGGTCGACCGTCAGGTTCGACTGGGCGGCCATGTCGGGCTCGTTGAACCCCAGCAGGTAGGGGCCGTTGGCGCGGGCCTGGGCGAGGGCGGCGTCGGTGACCGAGGACGCGCCCCAGATCATCGGGACGAAGGACGCCGACGCGGGCGTGCTGATGCCCGGGTGCTGGGTGCCCCAGGTGTAGTACCAGCCCGCCCCGGACGCGGCGAGCGCCTGGCTCGCCCCGTCGAAGGCCCACACGCCGACGCCCTTGCGCGCGGACGCGACGACGACGGCGTCCTGCGCCACCGGGGCGGACGCGGCGGCTGTGGCGGACGGCGGAACGGACTCCGACGGCGCGGGCGAGGACGCGGGCGGGGCGGACGGCGAAGGCGTGGGCGAAACCGAGGGTGACGCACCGTCAGGTTCCGGCGGGGCCGCCGCCTCGGCGGCCGTGGGCGGCGCGACGGCCCCGGACGGCCCGGGCGCCGCCGCCGGGACGGTGTCCTGCCCCGGCACCAGCTCGGCCCCGACCAGGACGGCCGCCACCACCAGCACCAGCGCCGCCCCGCCCAGCACCGGCTTGGCCAGCAGCGGCTTCGCCGTCCGGACGGGGCGCGACCGCCGGTGGCCGGAACCCCGCCCCGGGACGCCCCCGGAGGAACCGGAGTGGCCGCCGGAGCCGGAATGGCCGCCGGATCCGCCAGGGTTCGGGCCGCCGGGCCCGCCCGGGGTGAGCGCGGCGAGGATCCGGGCCGGGTCGAGGCTGGGCGGGACGGCCAGCAACGGCAGGCCGTACAGCAGCCGTTCGGCGGGGAGCAGCTCGTTGCGTTCGCCGGTGCAGCGGGTGCAGTCGCGCACGTGCCGGGCCAGGCGCTTGCGCCACAGCGGGCCGGGGGTGCCGTCCCAGCCGGTCGTGATCGCGGCCAGGCCGGGGCAGCGCGGGTCGGCGGCCAGGGCGCGCACCAGCAGGCGGGAGAGGTCGAGTTGCTTCTTCATCCGGCCGGTGCGGACGGCGGCGTGGCCGGAGCTGAGGCCGAGTGCGGCGACCAGGTCGGCCTGTTCGAGTTCGCCGGTCTCCTTGAGCCACCACAGGGCGAGCAGTTCGCGGTCGTCGGGGTCGAGCCAGCGGGTGGCCTCGGCGATCTCGCGGCGCTGTTCGGTGAGGCCGAGGCGCAGGACGGTCAGGCCCGCGAAGTCGAGCGCGGGGTCCGGTATCGCCTCGGCCTCCTCGATCGGGGCGGACCGGTCGAGGGCGGCGGCCCGGTCCTGCTGCCGGTTGCGGACCTGCCGGACGGCGATGGCCACCAGCCAGGACCGGAAGGCGGCCGGGTCCCGCAGTTCGGACAGTCCGCGGACCATGCGCAACAGGGTCTCCTGTACGACGTCGTCGGTGTCGGCGTGGCCGTTCAGCGCCCGGCCGACGATGTTGTAGACCAGCGGCAGGCTGTGGGCCACCAGGTGTTCCAGCGCCTGCCGGTCGCCGGCGCGGGCCGCCGCCACCGTCCCGGCGTCGGGTCCGCTGCGTCTGGTGTTCGGCATGGGGTCCGTTCCTCTACGTCGGGGTGGCGGGTGCGCCGGGTGTACGGATCGGAGACCGGCCGCGGGGGCGCCCGCCAACAGAAATTCTTCCCCGGACCGGAATTTGTGTTGGCGGGGACCCCCGGCCGGGGTCTCCGATGCGTACACCCGGTGCATCCGCACCCCGAGGGGCAGGAGGACGGCCCGCGATGGCACGAGGACACCGCCGCCGCGCCGTCTCCGGCCCCGCCTGAGCCAGGCGGCCGGGCGGCCCCCACCGCCCCGGCCGCCGTCCGGCCCTGCCGGGTGCCGGGCCCCCACCCCGGCCCACCCGGCCCGGCAGGGTCCGCCGGGCACCGCGCCCTTCCCCCTGCACGGGGCGCGGTGCCCGGCCTTCCCCGACCGAAGACCATCGGCCGAAGGCCATCGACCGGCCGCCGGCCCGTGCGGCGGCAACTCCCCGGTGGGGCGAGCTGTTACAGTCGGGAGTGGCGCAGTGGTTGCGCACGTGGCACATGCACGGAAGAGGGACAGACGTGGCGGGTGACGACGACATCTCCGGGTGAGACCCGGACCTGACGGCCACCGGGCCGGTGCACGAGGCGCCGCCGGAGTGGTCCGTTTCGTCGTTCCCTTCTTCTCCCTCCCACCCGTCTCTCGGGCAGTCCGCCGTTCCCCCGGCTCCGCGGCACCCCTCCGGTACCTCCCGGGGCCCCTCCGGAGCCTGCCGGGCCGTGCGCTGCCCCCGGTGCCATTCGAGGTCCCACCGTGTCCGACGTCGCCGTCGTCTGCTCCCACCTGTCCTTCTCCTGGCCGGACGACACCCCGGTCTTCCACGACCTGTCGTTCAGCGTGCCGCCGGGCCGCACCGGCCTGGTCGCGCCGAACGGTTCCGGCAAGTCCACCCTGCTGCGGCTGATCGCGGGTGAACTGCGGCCCGCCGCCGGGTCGTTGACGATCTCCGGGACGCTCGGGTACCTGCCGCAGAGCCTGCCGTTGACGGCGGGGCTCAGCGTCGCGCAGGTGCTGGGCGTCGACGGGGTGATCCGGGCGCTGGACGCCGTCGAGTCGGGCGACGTCGCCGAGGAGCACTTCGCGGTGATCGGCGACGACTGGGACATCGAGGAGCGCACCCGCGCCCAGCTGGACCGCCTGGGCCTGGGCGCCCTCGCGCTGGACCGCGACCTGGGCACGCTCAGCGGCGGCCAGGTGGTCTCGCTCGGCCTGGCGGCCCAACTGCTGCGCCGCCCGGACGTGTTGCTGCTGGACGAGCCGACCAACAACCTGGACGCGGCGGCCCGGCACCGCCTGTACGACGTGCTCTCCGAGTTCAACGGCTCGCTGCTGCTGGTCAGCCACGACCGCGCGCTGCTGGACCGGATGGACCGGATCGCCGAGCTGGACGGCGGTGAACTGCGGCTGTACGGGGGCGACTTCACCGCGTACCAGGAGGCGGTGCGGGCGGAGCGGGAGGTCGCCGAGCGCAATGTCCGCAACGCCGAGCAGCAGTTGAAGCGGGAGAAGCGCGAACTGCAGCAGGCCCGGGAGCGGGCCGACCGGCGGGCGAGCAACGCGGCGAAGAACCTGAAGAACGCGGGCCTGCCGAAGATCTTCGCGGGCACCATGAAGCGCGGCGCGCAGGAGTCCGCGGGCCGTTCGGGGCAGGTGCACGCGGCGCGGGTGGACGAGGCGCGGGCCCGGCTGGACGAGGCCGGGCGGGCGGTGCGCGAGGAGCAGCGGCTGAGCCTGGAACTGCCGGACACCCAGGTCCCGGCGGGGCGGACGCTGTTCCACGGCGAGGGGATGCGGGCCCGGCTCGGGGGCACGGAGGTGTTCGGGCCGGACGGCGCGGACCTGATCGTGCGGGGGCCGGAGCGGATCGCGCTGACCGGGCCGAACGGCGCCGGGAAGACCACGCTGATGCGGCTGGTCAGCGGCGATCTGGCGCCGGAGGGCGGGGAGTTGCGGCGCGGCGAGGGCCGGATCGCGTACCTGTCGCAGCGCCTGGACCTGCTGGACGAGGGGCTGTCGGTGGCGGAGAACTTCGCCCGGTCCGCGCCGGAGCGGCCGGAGGCGGAGCGGATGAACCTGCTGGCCCGGTTCCTGTTCCGGGGCGCGGGGGCGCACCTGCCGGTGCGGGTGCTGTCGGGCGGCGAGCGGCTGCGGGCGACGCTGGCGTGCGTGCTGTGCGCGGAGCCGGCGCCGCAGTTGCTGCTGCTGGACGAGCCGACCAACAACCTGGACCTGGTGGGCGTGGGCCAGTTGGAGAGCGCGCTGAACGCGTACCGGGGGGCGTTCGTGGTGGTCAGCCACGACGAGCGGTTCCTGGCGGAGATCGGGGTGGGGCGCCGGCTGCGGCTGGCGGACGGCCGGTTGACGGAGGTGGCGGCGTGACGGCGCTGGTCGCCCACGACCTGGTCCGCGTCCTGGGCGGCCGCCGGGTGCTCGACGGGCTGTCGCTGACGGCCGCGCCGGGCCGCCGGATCGGGCTGATCGGCGAGAACGGCTGCGGCAAGTCGACGCTGCTGCGGGTGCTGGCCGGGGTCGACGAGCCGGAGGCCGGGAGCGTCGTCCGGCCGGCCGATCTCGGCTTCCTGCACCAGGAGTTGCCGTTCGACCCGGCCGCGGACGTCGCCTCGGTGCTGGCCGAGGCGCTGCGCGAGGCCCGCACGGACCTCGCCGAACTGGAGCGGCTGGGAGCCGAGTTGGCCGCCCTTCCCGAGCAACACCCGTCCCTGCCCGGCCTGTTGGCGCAGTACGGGCGCCGGTTGGAGCAGGCCGAGGACCGCGGCTCCTGGGACGCCGACCGCCGGGCGGCGCTGGCGCTGGACGGCCTGGGGCTGTCCGCCGTCGGGCCGGAGCGCACGCTCGGGTCGCTCTCCGGCGGGCAGCGCGGCCGGCTGGCACTGGCGGCGCTGCTGGTGCGCCGCCCCTCGGCGGTGCTGCTGGACGAGCCGACCAACCACCTGGACGACGCCGCGTCCGCCTTCCTGGAGGCCCAACTCCGTTCGCTGCCGGGCGCGGTGGTGGTGGCCAGCCACGACCGGGCGTTCCTGGAGGCGGTCTGCACCGACCTGGTCGACCTGGACCCGGCGGCGGACGGGCCGGTGCGCTTCGGCGGCGGCTACCTCGCCTACCTGGCGGCGAAGCGGGCCGCCCGCGGCCGCTGGGAGCGCCGGTACGCCGAAGAGCGGCAGGAGATCGCGGAGTTGGAGCACGCGGCGGGGGTGACCGCGCACCGGGTGGCGCCGGACCGGGGGCGCACCGACAACGAGAAGATGGGCTACGGGCACCGGGCGGGCCGGGTGCAGCAGCAGATCTCCCGCCGGGTGCGCGACGCCTCCCGCCGACTGGCCGAACTGGAGCGCACCCGGGTCGCCGAGCCGCCCGTCCCGCTGCGCTTCACCCCGCCCGCCCCGGAACCCGCCTCCCCGAACCCGTCCGCCCCGGAACCCGCCTCCCTGGACCCGTCCGCCCCGCTGCTCTCCCTGCACGGGGTCGGCGTTCCCGGGCGGCTGGCCCCGGTCTCGCTGCAACTCGGCTGCACCGACCGGCTGTTGGTGACGGGCGGGAACGGGACGGGCAAGTCGACGCTGCTGGCGGTGCTGGCCGGGCGGCTGGACCCGGCGGTGGGCGAGGTGCGGCAGCGGCCGGGCCTGACGGTGGGCCTGCTCGCCCAGGACACCGTGTTCGCGCGTCCGGACCGCACCGCCCGCGAGACCTACGCGCTCGCGCTGGGGCCGGAGCCGACGGAGCGGGTGCCGCTGTCGGCGCTCGGCCTGCTGGCGGCGGCCGACCTGGACCGCCCGGTCGGGGCGCTGTCGGTGGGCCAGCGCCGCCGGCTCGCGCTGGCCCTGCTGGTGGCCCGCCCGCCCCGGCTCCTGCTGCTGGACGAGCCGACCAACCACCTCTCGCCGCTGCTGTGCGACGAGTTGGAGGAGGCGATCGGCTCCGGCGGCCCGGGCGCGGTGGTGCTGGCGGGGCACGACCGCTGGCTGCGCCGCCGTTGGCGGGGGCGGGAGTTGGCGCTGCCCGGCGGCCCTAGCGAGTGAGGGCGAAGGCCCCGCACACGGAGGTGGCGGCCACCGCCCCGGGCATGGGGGCGGTGGCCGCCGGTTTCGGTGCTGGTCGCGGCTACCGGTGGTTACGGGTAGGAGACCAGGTTGGAGGGGACGGTCCCGGTGCCGGAGGTCCCGGCGCCGGTGTTGTTGACCACGTGCAGGAACTGGCCGTTGCCGCCGAGCGAGTTGACCAGGACGTCGTGCAGCTTGACGCCGGGCGCGTTCGGGACCTCGAAGCCGTGGTCCATCACGATGGTCGGGTCGACGTTGAAGTAGCAGTAGCTGCCCAGGCCCCAGCCCTCGTGGGTGGTGACGTTGTCCTCGACCTTGTAGGCGGCGTAGCCCTTCGTGCTGCCGTTCTGGATCGCGGCCTGGTTGGGCGCGTCGTAGGCGATCTCGTTCTGGAAGAAGATCGTCCGGCCGCCGTTGCCCTTCCACCACACGTCGTACTTGTTGAAGTGCTCGACGAACAGGCCGGTGGCGAGGACGTCGTTGCCGCCGACGACGAAGCCGTAGTCGGAGCGGTTGGTCTCCCAGCCGACGCCCGCGCCGTGGTCGGCGCGCCAGATCCAGGTGTGGTCGACGATCGTGTTGTTGCTGTTGATCACCATGCCGTTGGTGGTCTTGCCGGCGCCGGCGCCGCCGACCCGGACGAAGACGTCCTGGATGACGATCGGGTCGGCCGCGTGGCCGGCGCCCGGGGTGTCGTTGCCGACCTGGAGCAGGGCCGGGGAGTTGACGGTGCCGGCGTCCAGCAGCAGGCCGGAGACCTTGACGCCGTCGACGTCGGCGACCTTGACCGCGGTCACGCCGTTGTCCGGGACGACGGTGGCGAGGCCGAGGCCGAGCACCACGGTGTCCGGGCGGGTGATGTTGATGGACTGGTCGACGTGGTAGACGCCGGGGGTGAAGAGCAGGTTGAGGCCCTGGGCGAGCGCCTGGTTGATGCTCGCGGCGGTCGCGCCGTCCTTCACCACGTAGAACTGGCTGAGCGGCAGCGAGGTGCCCTGCGGGGCGCCGCTGCCCCAGGAGGTGCCGCGGGCGTCGGTGCGCTTGGCGGGCACGAACACCTTGTAGTCGTTGCCGTCCAGGTACAGGAACGGCTTCTCCTGCGAGACGGGGGTGGTGTCGAGCGTGGTGTACGGCGGGTTCGGGAAGCCCTGGGCGGGGGCGCCCTGGACGCCGGAGAAGGTCTGGTTCCACACGCCGTTGGAGAAGCCGCCGATGGAGCTGTCCCGGGTGTACCACTGCTGCTGCGAGTAGTTGCCGACCTGGCCGTCGATCTTCGAGTCGGCGATGTAGCCGCCGGAGGCCCAGCCGTAGCCGCTCGGGGCCAGGTTGAGGCCGCCCTCGACGTGCATCCGGCGGAACGGGGCGGCCTGCGAGACGGCCCAGCGGTCGGTGCCGCTGACCGGCTTGAGGTGCAGGTTCTCGGCGGAGCGCCAGAAGTTCTGGGTGGCGTTGCCGTTGAACCAGCCCGCGTCGACGGTGACGTCGCCGTTGAAGGTGGTGTCGTCCGGGTTCAGGCCCAGGCCCGCGATCGAGGTGTAGAAGCCGATCTGGGCGTTGATGTTGTTGTACGTGCCCGGCTTGAACAGCAGCGCGTAGCGGTCGCTGCCGAACTGGTTCGACTCCTGCTTCTTGAAGACGGCGTCGACCGTGGCCTGGATGTTCGGCGTGGACGGGTCGAAGACCAGCACGTTCGGGCCGAGGTCGCCGCCGCCCTGCACCGGCGGGGTGGTGGAGCCGCCGCTGCCGGTGTGCACGCCCATCTCCCACAGCGAGTAGCCGTAGTTGGTGGCGCGCTGGGTGCCGTACATCCGCACGTAGCGGCCGGAGCCGGAGACGTTGAGCGTCTCGTTGCCGCCGGCGCCGGTGGTGGTGGAGTAGATCGTCGCCCAGGTGCTGCCGTCGCTGGACGCCTGGATCTGGTACGCCTTGCCGTACGCGGCCTCCCACTTGAGGTCGACCTGGCACAGCTGCTGCACGGAGCCGAGGTCGACCTGCAGCCACTGCGGGTCGGCGGCGGCCGAGGACCAGCGGGTGCCGAGGTTCCCGTCGACCGCGGAGGAGGCGGGGGTGCCGCCGTTCTCGGTGGAGGAGGCGGTGGCGGCCTTGCCCTGGGCGGCGTTGTCGGTGGAGCAGGTCGAGCCGGACGGGGTGGACGGGGTGCCGGTGGGGGTGCCGCCGAGGGTGCCGTACACCTGGAACTCCCACAGGGAGTAGCCGTAGCCGGTGCCGCGGGTGATGCCGTTCATCCGCACGTACCGGCCGGAGCCGGAGACGTTCAGCACCTCGGTGCCGCCGGCGCCGGTGGTGGTGGAGTAGATCGTCGTCCAGGTGGTCCCGTCGTTGGACGTCTGGATCTGGTACGCCTTGCCGTACGCGGCCTCCCAGTTCAGCTGCACCTTGCTGATGGTGGAGACGGAGCCGAGGTCGACCTGCAGCCACTGCTGGTCGGAGGCGGCCGAGGACCAGCGGGTGCCGAGGTCGCCGTCGACGGCGCCGGCGGCGGGGGTGCCCGCGTTCTCGGTGGACGAGGCGGTGACCGCCTTGCCCTGGGAGATCAGCGAGTCCGCGGCCTGCGCGGTGCCCGGGATCGTCATGACGGCACCCGCGACCAGGGCCGCGGCGGCGAGTACGGCAGGCGTCCGGCGCAGGGGGGCACCGGGAGGGGGAGGGGCGAGCCGCATGGCTCCTCCTGCTGTGAGCGGTGGGTGGGGTAGGGAAAACAACGGAGAGCGCTCTCCGGTCAGCGCCCCATGGCAGGCCGGGTCGGGGATCGCGCCTTCTGTGGGGTCGGCACGAAACCGCGGCTTCACCTGGGTGAAACGCTGCCGCATCAGGTTAGTTCATGGCGAGAGAAAAGCCGAGACCCTGACGCCAACATCTCGATTTCGCTGGACCGGGCACGGAGAGCGCTCTCCCAGGCGGGCATGCGAGGGCCCGCAGGCGGCCACCCCTGGCGCACCCCCGGGGCCGCCGGGCGGCCGGCCCGACGTGGGCAAGGTCACCCTCTTGGGAATGTCTTTACCTTTGGTTGACCCTTACGGCCGCGGGCCCGCCTCTGAAAAGGTGGGACGACCCAACTACGTCCTGCGCCCGAAGGGATGCCCCGTGCCCGTCTCACGCATGCAATCGACCCCGCTGCCCGGCATCGGCGTGCAGTACGACCTGACCACCAGGGAGCACCAGCACCTCTCGGTGATCGCCCACCGCGACGGCACCCGCACCCTCAACACCTACCGCCGCGAGGACCCGGACGCCTGCGCCCACTCGCTGCACCTGACGGAGGGTGAGACCGCCGCGCTCGTCGACGCCCTGACCCCGACCCACCACAGCCCCAACCTGCTGCACACCTCCGGCCTCGGCCTGGTCGCCGAACGGATCGAGCTGTCCGGCTCCTCGTACTGGAACGGCCGCGCCCTCGGCGACACCCGGATGCGCACCGAGACCGGCGTCTCCATCGTCGCCGTCCTGCGCCGCACCGGCGCCGTCCCCTCCCCCGCCCCGGACTTCCGGCTGGCCGGCGGGGACACCCTGATCCTGATCGGCACCCGCGAGGGCGTCGACGCCGCCGCCGTCGTCCTCGGAAGGGAATGACGTCCTCCCGCGCCGAGCCGCGGGAATTCCGGCCGCACCCGCCGGATCCGGAACCCGTTGCGGGTGAGCCGCGACGACCGGATCGGCGGATCCACCCACGCACGCCCGAACGTCCGCGCCGGCGCAGCCCGCTGACCGGCCGTCGGACCCGAACGGAACGAGTACCGGAGATGCACGCACCGAACCTGCCGAGAGCCGCCGCCGACGACGACCCGGGCCGGAACCGCCGAAAACCGGCCCGCCGCCCCGCGGCCACCAACCAGGCACCCACTCCTCCCAGCCCGCCAGGCCGGAGCATCCCGAAAGAAAAAAGGTGAACGCTTGCACACCGCCACGATCTTCATCGAGCTCGGCGCGATCATCCTCACCCTGGGGCTGCTCGGCCGGATAGGCTCCCGCTACGGCCTCTCCCCCATCCCGCTCTACCTGCTCGGCGGCCTCGCGTTCGGACAGGGCGGGCTGCTGCCGCTCAGTGCCAGCGAGGAGTTCGTCGCCACCGGCGCCGAGATCGGGGTGATCCTGCTGCTGCTGATGCTCGGCCTCGAGTACACCGCGGCCGACCTGGTCACCAACCTGAAGAGCCAGTACCCGGCCGGCCTGGTCGACTTCGCGTTCAACGCGCTGCCCGGGGCCGCGATGGCCCTGCTGCTCGGCTGGGGGCCGGTCGCCGCCGTCGTGCTGGCCGGCGTCACCTGGATCTCCTCCTCGGGCGTCATCGCCAAGGTGCTCGGCGACCTGGGGCGGCTCGGCAACCGGGAGACCCCGGTGATCCTCAGCATCCTGGTGCTGGAGGACCTGGCGATGGCCGTCTACCTGCCGATCCTGACCGCCCTGCTGGCCGGGGCCGGGCTGCTGGTCGGCAGCGTCACCCTGGCCGTCGCGCTGGCCACCGCCGGTGCGGTGCTGTTCGTCGCGCTCCGCTACGGGCGGCTGATCTCCCGGTTCGTGTCGCACGACGACCCGGAGAAGCTGCTGCTGGTGGTGCTCGGCCTGACCCTGCTGGTGGCGGGCATCGCCCAGAAGCTCCAGGTCTCGGCGGCCGTCGGCGCGTTCCTGGTCGGCATCGCGCTGTCCGGTGAGGCCGCCGAGGGCGCGCACACCCTGCTCAGCCCGCTGCGCGACCTGTTCGCGGCCGTCTTCTTCGTCTTCTTCGGCCTCAACACCAACCCCGCCAGCATCCCGCCGGTGCTGCTGCCCGCCCTGGCGCTGGCCGTGGTCACCGCCCTCACCAAGATCGCCACCGGCTACTGGGCGGCCCGCCGGGCCGGCATCGCCGTCAAGGCCCGCTGGCGGGCGGGCGGCGCGCTGGTCGCCCGCGGCGAGTTCTCCATCGTCATCGCCGGACTGGCCGTCACCGCGGGCATCGAGCCGTCGCTGGGCCCGCTCGCCACCGCGTACGTGCTGCTGCTGGTCGTCATCGGCCCGCTCGCGGCCCGCTGGACCGAGCCGATCGCCGCCCGCCTCACCCGCCGCCGCGACGACGCCGCCGCCCCGGCCGAGCCGCAGCCCCTCGCCGAGGAGCCGGGCGTCCACGTCTGACGCCCCGCCGCCTCACCGCCGGAACGCCGGTGCCCGGCCCGCGCGGGTGGCGGGAACGCCGGTGCCCGGCCTGGTCGATCGATCAGGCCGGGCACCGGTCGGTGACGGGGGATCAGTCGTCCTGCCCGTCCCGGTGGTGGACACCGCCGAGGCGGCGCGGGTCGAAGGACCAGATGCCGCGGCCGTGGGTGGCGGCGTAGAGCTTGCCGTCCGGGCCGGTCTTCAGCTGCATCACCGTGGTGGTGGGCAGGCCGGTGCCGAGGACCTTCCAGTCCGCGGCGCCCGGAGCGCGGTGGAACGCCGCCAGGTCGGTGCCCAGGGCGAGGCCGCCGTCCGGCAGCAGGCGCAGCGTGTCGGCGGGGACGTCGGGCAGGTTGGCGGAGACGTCCGTCCAGGTGGCGCCGCCGTCACGGCTCTCGAAGACGTGGCCGATGCCCGCGCCGGGGCCCTCGGTCCAGGTCCGGGAGAAGCCGGAGAAGGAGACCAGGACGTGCTGGGCGTCGGCCGGGTCGACGGCGAAGGAGGAGACGTACCGGTTGGGCAGGGTGCCGTCGACGGGCAGGTTCAGCTGGTGCCAGCCGGTGCCGTCGGCGTTGCCGGTGGCGATGCCGCGGGTGAAGCCCTGGTTGTTGCAGGGGCCGCACCAGCCGGCGTAGACGGTGCCGCCGGAGGAGGCGACGGCGGTGGCGACGTGGCCGGCGCCCAGGTCGAAGGCGCTGGTCCACTCGCTGCCGCTGCGGATCGCGAAGCCCTTGTTCTGCACCCAGACGTGCCGGCCGCCGGCGACCCAGGTGGCGGGGTTCTTCGCGTCGGAGGTGATCGGCGCGATGAAGCGGGCGGCGGCGGCCGCCTTGTCGGGCGGGGCGACCTCGTAGGAGGTGGCCTTGGCCGGGTCGGTGGACCAGGAGCCGTCGTTGACGGCGCAGTTGTTGGTCACCCACATGTCGAGGTAGACGTACTCCTCGGCGATGTTGCAGCCGTTGGCCGGGTCGACGATGGTGTCCGCGCCGTCGCCGCCGAAGTCGGAGCCCATCACCTTGTCGCGGGCGCGCAGGACGGACTCGCCGTTGTCCTGGAGGCCGCCGCTGACGACCACGCCGTGCCCGGCGGGGTCGGCGCCGACGCCGACCGAGTAGTACTGCAGGGTGTCGATGGTGCCGTCGTTGAGGGACTTCCAGTCCGCGGCGTGGCCGCCGGAGTCCAGCGTGCCGTCGACCGGGCGGCTGTAGATGCCGCCGTCGTTGCCGACGTAGACGCTGCTCCGGCCGTGGTAGCTGCCGACGGCGACGGCGTGCTGGTCGGAGTGCGTGGTGGGCGAGCAGTCGCCGGTCTGCTTGGCCGGGTCGATCGACCAGCAGGGGAAGCCGAAGTTCCAGTACGGGCCGGGGGTGTGCCAGGCGGCGCCGCCGTCGCCGGTCTCGAAGACCTCTTCCAGGCCCAGGTAGACGTGGTCGGCGTTGTTCGGGTCGACCTGGAGGAACTGGTTGTACCAGGACTGGATGCCGGGCTGGTAGCCGTCGTCCTGGAGGGCCGAGCCGGAGCCCTTGAGCTTGTCCTTGTCGGCGATCAGCGTCCACGGACCGAACGGGGAGCCGGACTTGGAGACGTAGACGCCCTGCAGGCCGCTGTCCGGGTCGGTGGCCAGCTTGGTGGGCGACTGGTCGACCGCGTAGTAGCGCGAGCCGTCCGTGGAGCGGGCGAAGGTGACGTTCCCGACGTCCCCGGCGCCGGTGGGCAGGTCGCCGAGCGAGGCGACGCGCTGCCAGCTGCCGTCCGCGGCCTTGGCGTAGAAGCCGTTGTAGGTGTCACCGCTGCGCCAGCCGACCGCGAGCAGGACCTTGGACGGGTCCTTCGGGTCGACGGCGATGTCGTTGGCGATGTTCTTGTACGGGGCGCCGGGGTCCTTCGCGTCGGCGCCGCCGGGCAGGTAGCTCGGGTTCGGCGCGAACTCCAGGGTCCACGGGCCGGACAGGTCGGTGGTGGAGTGGGACCACACGCCGCGGCTGGTGGCCGCCCACACCTTGTCCCCGGCGAAGCGCAGGGCGTGGATCGTGGTGGACTCCAGCTCGGCGCCGCCGACCCGCGTGCCGGGGGTGAACTCGCCGTGCTTCGGGTCGGCGAGCAGGTACACGCCGGTGCCGACGTACGCGGTCGCGCCGGTGTTGGACTCGCCGGTGGCATACCAGAGCCGCCCGCCGCCGTCGAGGCCGAGCGCGCCGGTGGACAGCGAGGGCAGCTTGTCGGAGATCGACTGCCAGTGGCCGCCGCCGGTGCGGGAGCGGAAGACGCCGCCGTTGGCGCCGCCCGCGTACACGTAGCCGTCGTCGTCGGCGGCGATGCCGGTGATCCGGCCGGTGACGTTGCCGGAGCCGCCGCTGGAGTTGGAGTTGACGTCGCGGTAGCGCGGGTCGTCGCTGTTGTACGGCTTGTCGGTGACGTGGTCCCAGGAGCCCGCGGTGCGCGGCATCGACTGCAGCTGGGCCCAGGCGGCGCCGTACGCGCCGGGTGCGACCACGCCGGGCGCGGTGCGGGCCTCGGTGAACTGCTCGGTGGACTCGGCGGAGTTCTCGGCCTCGTCGCCCCCGTCCTCGCCGGCGTCCTTCGCCGCGAACGTGCCGGCGGTGACCTTCCGGGCGTGCTGGTGGCCGATCTCGGCCAGGTGGCCCGCCTGCCGGGGGCGGGGCTCGGGTGCGGGGGCGGCGACGGCCTGACTGGTGGTCAGTCCGAGCGCGGTCAGTGCGACGGTGCACATGAACAGCTGACGTCGATGCCTGTTGGGCACGGTGCGGTGTCCCTCCCCGGGAATCCGGGCGCGCCGATCGCGCGCCGCGGTGGATCAGTCCGACAGCTTCGCGGCCGACCCCCGCCGGGGAGAAGGGGACGCGCGTAAAGAACGCCCAAAAAGCAAATCAGTGAAGAGAGTTGGTAAAAATGGGAACGCCCCGCCCGCCGGCTCAGGGGCGCTCGACGCCCGCGCCCGCGCCCGCGTCCGCGCCGGTTTCCGTGACGGCGACGGCGACCCGGCCGGAGCGGAGCGAGGCGCGGCTGCCGGTCGGGGTGCCGAGGTCCTGGGCGAGGGTGAGCAGGTCGTGGTCGGCGACGGTCCGCAGGCCGTGCTCGGCAAGCAGGGCGGCGATCCGCTCCGGCCGCCACAGCGAGCGCCAGGGCTCGCCCGCGGTGACGGAGTTGCCGAGCAGCCTGGTGAGCAGCCGTCCGGCGGCCGCTTTCGCCGACGGGGCCTGGTAGTTGAGGACGAGTGCGCTGCCGGGCGCGGTGCGGGCGGCGAGGGCGGTCAGGGTGGAGCGGACCTGTTCGCGGGTGAGGTAGGGGACGACGCCCTCCCACAGCCAGGTGGTGGGGGCGGCGGGGTCGTGCCCGGCGGCGTCCAGGGCCGGGCCGAGGGCGTCGACGGCGAAGTCGACCGGGGTGAAGCGGACCGAGCGGGCCACCGGCCGGAGGTCGGCGGCGGCCAGCCGGTCCTGCTTGTCCCGCTGCGAGGCGGGGTGGTCGACCTCCCACACGTCGGTGTCGGCGAGGGCGGCGAGCCGCCAGGCGCGGGTGTCCAACCCGGCGCCGAGGACGACGAGTTGGCCGTTCGCGTGGGCCCGCAGCGCCTCGTCGATCGCCACCGTCCGGGGCACCGCGATCTCGGCGCAGGCCCGGACGCTCTCGTACCCGGTGCGTTCCTTCCAGCCCGGCGGGGGCGTCCCCGCCCGCACCCGGTCGACCACGGCCCGTTCGTCGGCCCGCAGCAGCCGTCCGGCCACCGGGTCGGCGTACCGCCCGCAGCCGGCCCGGCCGTCCGCGGCGGCCCGGCCCTGGCAGACCAGCACCGCCGTCCGGCTCGCCGTGCGCGCGTTCTCCGCGGTGGGGCCCATGGAATCCATGGGCCCCATTCAACACCCGCCCCGCCGGGGGCCGGTCAGCCGTCGGAGTAGCTGAGGTCGCCGACGGACCAGGCGCTGATGTCCTCGATGGCGATCCGGTACATACCCCCGGTGTGCGGCAGGCCGAAGTCGCCCTGCAGGATGCGCGCCCGGTGCAGGTGGAGGTGGGTGGGCGGGGTCGGGGCGCCGCCGGGCGGCGGGGCGAACAGGGCGGCGAACGGTTTCAGGTGGTCGGAGGATTGCAGGACGTCCGCCACCCGTTCCCACCACAGGGCCACCGGGGCGAGCCTGCCGGTGATCACCGCACCGGGGACGACCACTGTCACGGACATCTGGTTGCTGTGCTCGGACTCCACCATCGAGGCGATGTCCACGAGCAGCCCGTCAGAATTCGACATGCCCCGAGCCTAGTGCTCCGACGGGCGGGCGCGGCGGAGCGTTCGGTCAACGGGTCACGCGGGGCAGCCGCGTCAGGTGGGACAGGCAGGTCAGGTGGGGCAGCCGGGGCAGGTGGGACAGGTGGGTCAGACGCGTCGGATGGGGCGGTCAGGTCACGTGGGGCAGGAAGGGGAAGTGGAACCGCAGGCTGCTGCCGAACGTCACCCGGCTGTCGTCCCAGACGCCGACGCAGAAGGCCACCGGGTCCGCGGCCAGGTCGAGGTCCGATCCGGCGGCCCAGGGCTGCATGTCCGCGCGGCACGCCTCGACGTCCCCGCCGCAGGCGTGGACGAACCCGCGGAGCCACCGGACGGAGTCCTCGGACCGGGTGTGGCCCATCGCCCGGACCCGGGACACCGCGTCCGCGGTCCGCCCCAGCGCCACCAGCGAGATGACCTCCTGGCTCAGGAACGGGGCGGTCGTCCCGTACAGTTCCTGCCCCGACCGCGCGATCCGCAGCGCCTCCGCCCAGTCGCCCTGCTTCTCCGCGGAGATCAGGTCGATGAGCAGCACCTGCCGGTCGTACCCGCCCTCGGCCAGCGTCTGCCGCAGCCGCTCCACGGACGAGTCGTCGTCGATCCCGGCGGACACGAACGCGGCACCCTCGGCGAGCCGGTAGGCGCCCTGCCGGTAGCCGATGTGGGACACCCCGTCGAGCAGCACCTCCACGGCCGCCGGCTCCTCCCCGCAGGCCGCGAGGATGATCGCCCAGGTCTGGTAGAGCGAGAACAGGCTGAACTGCGCGGGGATCTTCCCGATGCCCTCGCGGAGCAGCTCGACGGCCTCCTCCACCCGTTCCCGGTCGCGGCCCAGCAGTTCGGCGGCGGCCTGGTACAGCGAGAACAGGCTGTACTGGGCCGGAACCTTCTCGATGCCCTCGCGGAGCAGTTCGACCGCCTCGTCCACCCGCGACTCGTCCCGGCCCAGCAGCTCCGCCGCCACCTGGTACAGCGAGAACAGGTTGCCCTGCACCGGAACCCTGGTGATGCCTTCGCGGAGCAGTTCGACCGCCTCGTCCACCCGGCCCTCGTCCCGGCCCAGCAGGCCGGCCGCGGCCTGGTACAGCGAGAACAGGCTGTACTGGGCGGGGATCCTCCCGATCCCCTCCCGCAACAGCTCGACCGCCTCCCCCACCCGCGACTCGTCCCGCGCCAGCAACTCGGCGGCGGCCTGGTACAGCGAGGAGAGGTTGCCCTGGACCGGGACCTTCCCGATTCCCTCCCGCAGCAGCTCGACGGCCTCCTCCACCCGCGACTCGTCCCGGCCCAGCAACTCGGCGGCGGCCTGGTACAGCGAGAACAGGCTGTACTGCGCGGGAATCCTCCCGATCCCCTCCCGCAACAGCTCGACCGCCTCCCCCACCCGCGACTCGTCCCGGCCCAGCAGCCCGGCCGCGGCCTGGTACAGCGAGAACAGGCTGTACTGCGCGGGGATCCTCCCGATCCCCTCCCGCAACAGCTCGACGGCCTCGCCCACCCGGGACTCGTCCCGCGCCAGCAGCCCGGCCGCGGCCTGGTAGAGCGAGAACAGGCTGTACTGGGCGGGGACCTTCGCGATCCCTTCGCGGAGCAGGACCACGGCCTCCTCCACCCGGCCCCCGTTCCGGCCCAGCAGCATCGCGGCGGCCTGGTACAGCGAGAACAGGTTGCCCTGGGCAGGGATCCTCCCGATGCCCTCCCGCAGCAGCTCGACCGCCTCGTCCACCCGGCTCTCGTCCCGCGCCAGCAGTTCGGCGGCGGCCTGGTACAGCGAGAACAGGTTGCCCTGGACCGGGACCTTCCCGATCCCCTCCCGCAGCAGCTCGACGGCTTCCCCCACCCGGGCCTCGTCCCGGCCGAGCAGTTCGGCGGCGGCCTGGTACAGCGGCGCGAGCGGGGAGGGCTTGGCCGAGCGGGCGATGGCGGCCTTGAGCAGTTGCACGGCCTCGTCGAGGCGGGACGGGTCGCGGGCCAGCAGTTCGGCGTGCAGGAGGTGGATCTCGATCGGGTTCGAGGTGTCGGCCGCCAGCCGGTCCTCGGCCTCGACGGCCACGTCGACGGCGGCGTCGGTGCCGCGGAGCTGGTCGGTCAGGCGTATCCGCATCGCCCAGGCGCGCTTGGAGGCGTTGGGGGACGCGGTCGCGCAGGCGACCTGTTCGAGTGCGGCCGGCAGATCGTCGGGCAGGGCCCGGGCCTCCAGCAGGAGGGCGAGGTGCAGGTGGAGCCGCCAGGAGGGGCTCGCCTCGTCGAGTGCGGCGCTCAGCAGGGCGATGAGCTCGTCGCGCTCCCGCGGGTCCTCCTCGATCTTCGACTTGTAGCCGTAGACGCGGTCCAGGTGGAGGGCGTAGGCCTTGGCCACGACCGCCAGTTCCTCCGTCTCGCCGGAGACGAAGAGGTGGTAGCGGGCCTCCAGGAAGTCGCTGCCCTGGGCTCCCATCCGCTTCGCCTTGAAGTGGCGGGCGTGGAACTTGCCGACGGCCGCGTGCGCGCGGGCCAGTTCGCCGCGGTGGGCCGAGAGGGCCCGGAGCGAGATCTCCTTGGCGATCGGGTTCATCGAGAAGTGCTTCTCGTTGCGCTTCTCGACCAGGAAGCTGGAGGTCAGTTTCCGCTTCGCCGCGTCGAACTCCCCCGGGGCGTCCCAGAGCGACACCTTGAGCGCCTCGTTGGTGAAGGAGGTCCGGTGCACCGAGGCGCGGCGCAGGAGGGTGGCCGAGGTGTCGTCCAGGCGGCCGATGAACCGGTCCAGGAAGGCCCGTTCGAGGCTCTGGGCGAAGGGTTCGGAGACGTTGCGGTCCTGGAGTTCCCACGCCTTGGGGGAGAGTCCGATCAGGTCCTCCAGGCTGTCGGACCGCAGGCAGCCCGCGAGGATCTGCAGGGCGCGCGGGTTCCCGCCGAGCCAGCCGACGATCTCGGCGGTCCGGTCGGGCGGGAGGTCGTTCGGCACGCCCGTGCGCCGCAGGGTCTCGGCGAGGAAGTCCACGCCCTCGCCCTCGCTCATCCCGGGGAGGGTGTGAATGTCGCCGTCCGTGATCCACGGGAAGGCCGCGGCCTGGTCCGCGACCAGGAGGATCCGCCCGCCGGTGCCGTGGATCCGCCGCGCCACCGCGTTGACCAGGTGCTGGACCTCGGGCGCGGGCGCGCCGGAGCCGTCGACGAAGCAGCGGTGGAAGTCGTCGAGGAGCAGGACCGTCCCGTCCCTGAGGCCGTCCGCGAGGTCCCGCACCGGGTCGGTGCCGAGCAGCACGCCGACCTTCCCGGCTTCGGCGAACGCCCCGCCGACCAGGATCAGGAGCTGTTCGAGGGTGTGGACGCCCGCCGGGAGTTCCACGTCGATGAAGCCGCGCCGGGGGTGGGCGTCCTTGATCTTCAGCGCGGCCCGGGTCTTGCCGACGCCGGAGAACCCCTGCAGCACGGCCACCGGGGGGCCGCTCTGCACCCACTTGACCGTCAGGTCCCGCACCACGCCGGCCCGGGAGCGGGCGGCGGGCGCCGCGGCGGCGGGCACGGCGAGCGCGGCGGCGGGTACCGGGGGGCCGCCGTCCGGGCCGGGGAGGACGGGGAGCGCGGCGGGGTCCGGGACGCCCAGGGCCGCCCACATCCGGTCCCTGGTGTCCGGCGCCAGGTGGTCGATGGCGTCCACCGGGGTCAGGGTCAGCGAGCCGGTGCCCTCGGACAGGTTGTGGCTGCGCACCACGCCGATGACCAGGCCGGAGCCGACCACGGCGGCGCCCGACATGCCGCCCCACGGGCTGCCCGCGCCGAGGGTCCCCACCGAGGTGGGGTGCAGCGGGATCTCGGGCCCGGACATCTTGAACGACAGCAGGCCGACCGGGGCGTCGCCCGGCCCGCCCACCGCGATGCCCTCCGCGGTCGGGACCCAGCCGCACGGCTGGGCCGTGGTGCGCCCGTTGCGCGCGTCCCGCTTCCAGCGCGGGAAGCCGACCGCCTGGCAGTCGCGGACCGACCCGGCGACGCTCCGGTAGACCCGGGCGAACCCCATCGGCTCCTTGACCCCGATGCCCGGCGCCCGCAGCACGGCCAGGTCCACGTCGCTGCGGTGCGTGCGGACCACCACCTGGGCCGGGAACTCGCGCCCGTCCCGGACGGCGCGCAGGTTGCTCCCGCCCGCGCAGTGGTCCGCCGTCAGGACGGTCTCCCCGCCCACCCGCAGGCCGGTCCCCACCTGGGGCTCGCCGTCGACGTCGTAGCGGAGCAGGACGACCCGGTCAGTCTCCAGCATGGCCCGGCGCGCTACTCACGGTCGCCCAGCGCCTGCTCCCGCCCGACCGGCGGCCCGTCGCCACCGCCGTCGGCGTCCGAGTCCGAGTCGGCGTCCGAGACGAAGAACTCGGTCTGCTGCCCGTCCGGCGTGAAGGCGACCGGTTCGAGCACCAGCTTGAGGGTCTGGGTGGCCACGGACTGCCGCGACAGCTCTCCCCCGGCCTGCACCACCCACCACTTGACCCCCGCCGTCCCCTTCTTCGCGTCCGTGACGGCCACCTGCACCGTGAGCTCGACCGGCGCCGGCTTGAACCGCAGCGCGCGCACCCCGCCGCCGCCCCAGGCCTTCAGCAGCTCCGTCCGGAGCGCCTCGATCGCATCGGCCAGCCCCACCATGGTTTCGGACGGATCGGTCACTGTGCTCCCCTTCGTTTCCTGCCGGTCCGTCATCTTCCCGCACCGCACGCCCCCGTGTCAGGCGACAACGGCAGTTGCGGACCGGCAGCTCGGCGGGGTACGGGGGCTCGGCGGGGTCCGGGGGCTCGGCGGGGTCCGGGGGCTTCCGGGGCCGGGGCGGCAGCCGCTGCTCCCCCGTCGCGCTCAGATCCAGGTCGGCAGGTGCCCTTCGGTGTAGCGGGCGCCGTAACCGCCCCGGGGCAGGATCTCGTCGACGGCCGCCAGGTCGGCGCCGGTGAGGACGAGGTCGGCGCCTCCGAGGTTCTCCTCGAGGCGCCGCGGGTCGCGGGTGCCGGGGATCGGCACGAGGTGCTCGCCGCGGGACAGGAGCCAGGCCAGGGCCAGTTGGGCGACGGTGGCGCCCTTGGCCGCCGCGAGTGCGGCGAGCCGGCAGACGGACTCGGCGTTGCGCTCGAAGTTGCCCGGCTGCCAGCGCGGGTCGGTGTTGCGCAGGTCGCCGACCGGGTACCGGCCGGCGGGTGCGGCGGTGCCGGTGATGAACCCCCGGCCGAGCGGGGAGTAGGCGACCAGGCCGATGCCCAACTCGTCCAGGACCGGGAGGAGTTGCTCGACGTCCCGTTCGAACAGGGAGTACTCGGTCTGCAGGACGGAGACCGGCTGCACGGCGTGCGCCCGGCGGAGCGTCTCGGGTCCGGCCTCGCTGAGGCCGAAGTACCTCACCTTGCCCGCGTCGATCAACTCCTTGACGGTGCCCGCGACTTCCTCGACGGGCACCGCGGGGTCGACGCGGTGCTGGTAGAGGACGTCGATGTGGTCGACGCCGAGGTGGCGCAGGCTGGTGTCGGCGGCCCGGCGGATGGTGTCGGGCCTGCTGTCGAGGGCCCGGCCCATCCGCTCCGCGGGCACCGACATGTCGACGCCGAACTTGGTCGCCAGGACCACGTCGTCGCGGAAGCCCTTGACCGCCCGGCCGACCAGGGCCTCGTTGGCCCCGGTGCCCCCGCCGTACATCTCGGCGGTGTCGAAGAGGGTGACGCCCAGGTCGTGGGCGCGGCGCAGGGCGGCGAGGGCGGTCCCCTCGTCGGTGGGCCCGTAGGCCATCGTCAGGCCCATCGCGCCGTAGCCGATCGCCGAGACCTCCAGGCCTTGGCTTCCCAGTGTCCGGTGCTGCATGAGGAACTCCTCGGGGAGGACGACCGGCGCCGCCCCGCCGCCGGCCGCCCGCCGGGGCAGGGGGGCGCGGCAGGGCGGCACCGGAGGTGTGTGGTGGTGAGTGAGTGAGTGAGTGGGTTGCGGGCGCGTCGCGGCGTCAGCGGGCTGCGGCGGCCAGGCCGGCCCGGTGGATGCGGGTCTGCTCGGCGACGCGCCGGCCGAGGTGGCGGGCGGTGCGCAGGTCCGCGTCGTGGACGGCGGGGGTGTCGTTGAAGCTCTGCGCGCCGGCGCCGAGGTAGAAGCCGAGGCGGTTGTCGTCCTCGGGGTCGGAGGTGGTGGTGTTCCAGCCCGGCAGGAGGTTCAGGCTCACCCAGAGCATTCCGTGCTGGGCCGCCAGCAGCGAGAGGTACTGCAGGGTGTGCAGCTTGTCTCCGCTCATGGAACCGGAGTTGGTGAATCCCGCGGCGAGCTTGTCGCTCCAGGCGCGCTCGCTCCAGCGCTTGCTGGTGGCCTCGGCGAAGGCGTGGAAGGCCCCGGAGGCGGTGCCCATGTAGGTGGGGGTGCCGAAGACGATGGCGTCCGCGGCGTCCAGCAGCTCCCAGTCGGCGTCGCCGAGGGAGCCGACGTCCACCCGGTGGACCTGCGTCCCGGCGAGGGAGCGTGCGCCGTCGGCCACGGCCGTGGCGATCTGCGCGGTGTGGCCGTAGCCGGAGTACGACGCGATGACGATCGAGATGTCGGACATGGGTGTGCCTCTCCTGCCGCGACGGCGGCCTGTTCGATGGGCGTGCCGGTGGCCGCGATCGGCCCGGATCACCGCTCCGGTCAAAACAGTAACACCGTTAAGACGGCGATACGCAAGATGCGATATCGTCGTTCCATGAGCGAGGAACGACGCGCCGCGCGGCGCCAGGTGCTGCAGGTGGCCGCCGGACTCCTGGAGGAGGGCGGCAGCGAGGCGGTCTCCACCCGCGCCGTCGCCGCGGCCGCGGGCATCACCGCCCCGGCGCTGTACCGGCTGTTCGACGACAAGGACGGGCTGCTGTCCGAGCTGGCCGCCTACGGGTTCGAGACGTACCTGGCCGAGAAGCGGGAGGCCCTGGCACTGGCCCCCGACGACGACCCGGTGGCCGACCTCCACCGCGGCTGGGACCTGCACGTCGACTTCGGACTGCGCCACCCCGCGTTCTACGTGCTCATGTACGGCACCGTGCGGCCCGGACGGCGCCCCCCGGCCGCGGACGAGGCGCACGCCCTGCTGGTGTCCCTGCTGAACCGGGCGGCCGACGCCGGCCGCCTGCGGATCCCGGTGGCCCCGGCCACCCGCGTCATCCACGCGGCGACGACCGGGGCCACCCTGGCCCTGATCGGCGAAGAGCCCCCGCACCGGGACCTGACCGTCTCCGCCCGCCTGCGCGACACCGTCCTCGCCTCCGTCACCACCGACCCCCCCGCCCCCACCGCCCCGGACCTGGCCTCACGCGCCCTCGCCCTCGACGCCGAACAACTGGCCGGCTGACCCGGACCGCCCACCCGGACGAGCACGGCCACCACCTCGCGCTCGCCGGCTTCCCGGCCGTTCAGCGATCTTCAGGGTTCCCGGAGCCGAAGAAGTCGGCGTCGCTGAGGCTGCCCGTGCGGCCTGCGCCGCCTCCCCGTCCCGCTCGCTTCCCCGTCCCCCTCCCTGTCCCGCCCGCCTGCGCGACACCGTCCTCGCCTCCGTCACCACCGACCCCCCCGCCCCCACCGCCCCGGACCTGGCCTCACGCGCCCTCGCCCTCGACGCCG
>NZ_JOGH01000044.1:0-49602 GCF_000721345.1 Kitasatospora sp. NRRL B-11411
GCCCGAGCCGGCCCCCCGCCCGCACCCCCCGCCGGACACCGGCCGGCCGCCGCCGGCGCCCCGACGCCTGACCCGCCGGCCCGGCCCGCTGCCGGGCCGCCGCGCACCGATCCGCCCGCCCCTCTCACCCTCCTGGAGCCACCGATGCCCGAACCACGCCGCCGCGCCCGCGCGCTGGCCCGCCGATGGTGGCCGCTGGCCCTCGCCGTCCCGCTCGGCGCGGCGGCCGGTGCCGGCTACGCCCTCGTCTCGCACCCCAGCTACTCGGCCAGCTCCTACGTGGTGGTGGTCCCGAACAACCCCGGCGAGAACTCCACCGCCGTCAACTTCGCCCAGGCGTACGGCCGGCTCACCGGCCAGCCGCAGGTGCTGATCGGAGCCGCCGCCGAGACCGGCCGGACGGTGACCGCGCTGGCCGGGCTGGTCCGCGGCACCACCTCCCCGGACGCCCCGATGATCGAGATCACCGGCACCGGCGCCCGCGGCGAGGAGGCGGTGAAGAACGCCGACGCGGTCGCCAGGTCGCTGATCGCGTTCGGCAACGCCAGCAGCAAGGAGACCGGCGTCCGCCTGGTCCCGCTGGCCCCCGCCGCCGAGCCCGACGCCCCCGCCTCCCCGTCCGCGAGCCTGGACACCGCGGTCGGCGCGGCCGCCGGCGTGCTGGTCGGCGCCCTGGTGCTGCTCACCCGCCGCAAGCCGTCCGCCACCACGGAAGCCCCGCGGACCCCGCAGGCCGCGGAGCCCGAGCCCGCGCTGCCCGCCCAGGCCGAGGCCGCCGAGCCCGCTCCCGGGAAGACCCGCGCCCCGGCGGCCGCCCGGTGAAGCTCCGCCAGCGGCGCGGCCCCCGGGTGCCCGCCCAGCCGGCCCGCTGCGCCGCCGACCGCGAGCAGTGGAGCGCCGAGGTGCTGCGCGCCGACGACGCCCTGGACCGGGTCGCCGACGACTGGGACGACCTGCACCGCCGCTGTGCCACCGCGACCGCCTTCCAGGCCGCGCCGTGGCTGCGCTCCTGGTGGCGCGGCTACGGCCGCCCCGGCGCGCTGGTGCTGGTGCTGGTCCGCCGCGACGGCCGGCTGGTCGGCGCCGCCGCGCTGCGCCGCCGCGGCCCGTTCGGCGGCCTGACCAACCTGGGCGCGGGCCTGGTCGACTTCACCGACGTGCTGCTCGACGACGACTGCGCCGACCGGGCCGCCGCCGAGCTGGCCGCCGCCCTGCCGCTGCACCGCCCCTGGCACAGCCTGGAGCTGCGCGAGGTGCACCCGTCGGCGGCCGTGCAGCGGGTGTACGCGCACTGGCGCGGCCGCCGGCACCGCTACGCGGACTCGCTCTGCCAGTACCTGCCGGCCGTCCCGATGGAGGAGCTGCTGAAGCGGCTGCCCGGCAAGACCGCCCAGCGCAGCCGGGTCAAGCTCCGCAGGATCGCCCAGTCCGGGGTGCTGGTGCACTCCGCGACGGCCGAGGAAGTCCCGTACACGGTGCGCGAGTTGCTGCGGCTGCACCTGCTGCAGTGGCAGGACCGCGGGGTCACCCCGGAGCACCGCACCGCGCGCTTCGCCGCGCACCTGACCGAGTCGACCACCGGCCTGGTGGCGACCGGCCGGGCGGTGATACACCGGTTCGAGCTGGACGGCGAGGTGGTGGCGGTGAACCTGGTGATCCTCTGCGCCCCGTTCGGCGGCCTGTACATGTACGGCGCGCACCCCCGGCTCCGGGAGAAGCTGGACATCGCCGGGCTGCTGTTCGGCGCCGCGCTGGACGCGGTCCGCGCCGCCGGGATCCCGCAGCTCAGCCTGCTGCGCGGCCAGGAGCCGTACAAGCAGCGCTGGCGCCCGGACCAGCTGTCCAACCAGCGCCTGGTGCTCGGCCCCGGCCGGCTGGCCCCCGCGGCGGCCGCCCGCGCGCTGCGGGTCCGGGCCCGGATCGCGGCCGTGCACCTGCTGCGGACCCGGATGCCGAAGCTGAAGGAGGCGCTAGCGCAGCGGCGACTGCGGTGAGGTCTTCACCGGCCCGACGGCCCCGGAGGAGCCCGACATCAGCTGCTTGTACACCGCGGCCGACTTCGGGTTGTCCTTGCAGGCCCAGAAGCCGTGCGGGCAGTAGTCGGTGACGGTCTGGTAGGCGGTGTCGTGGGTGCGCATCCACTCCACCATCCGCCGGACGAACTCCGGGTTGTCGCCGTTGCGGAACAGCCCCCACTCCGGGTAGGACACCGGCTTGCCGCGCTTGGCGGCGAACTCGACCTGGTCCTGCAGCCCGTACGGCTCGGAGACGTACTCGTCGAAGGTGCCGCCGGCCGGCTGGTCGTAGCTGTCCATCCCGATGATGTCGACCACGTCGTCGCCCGGGTAGCAGCGCGTCCAGGGGATGGCGTCCAGCCCGCGGGTGGGGGTGAAGTCGAAGGAGAAGCGCTGGCCGGGCACCGAGCGCATCACGCCGACGATCCGCCGCCAGTACGCCTTCCAGGCCGCCGGGTCGGGCTTGCAGCGCGAGGTGTAGGTGACGCCGTTCATCTCCCAGCCGAGGGTGATGACGGTGTCGCCGCCGCCGAACGCGACCAGCTTCCGGGCCAGGCGCAGGAAGTGCTGGTCGAACTCGCCCTGGTTGCCGCGGGCCAGCAGCCGGGCCACCTCGGCGTCCGGCACGTTGCCCTCGTTCGGGACGAGCATCGGCACGCCCAGCACCAGCCGCCGCCCGGGGTCGGACTGCCGCCACTGCGACCACAGGCCGAGCACCATCGGCTCGCCCTCGATGTCCTGCCAGCCGTTGCCCGCCAGGTAGGTGTGGCCGACCTGCAGGTTGGCGTTGTTCAGCCAGGAGGACATCCGGGCGATGTTCGGGATGTAGGTGTCCCAGGAGCCGACGAACGCGCCGAACGGCACCTCGTGCACCGCCCGCTGCACCACCGGCCGGGGCGCCGCGCCGCGCGGCTGGATGGCGTCGGAGGAGAGCGCGGCGTGGCGCTCGGTCTGGCTGAGCGGGGTGCCGGAGGGCACGCTCGCGGTGGTCACCAGCAGCAGCGCGGCAGCGGCCAGGGTCAGGCGGCCGAGACGCATGGGCTCTCCGTGGGTCCAGGGACAATTCCGGCCCCAGGAGCCTAGCCTGACGGACCGTCATAAATGCCCCATGTCACCCCAACGGGTCAGCCCGGGGGCCGGTCAGCCGAAGGTGTCGCACTTCGCCGGGTCGCCGGTGCGGTAGCCGGTGGTGAACCACTGCTTCCGCTGCGCCGAGGAGCCGTGCGTCCAGGTCTCCGGGTTGCTGCGCCCGGTGGCCCGCTGCTGGATCCGGTCGTCGCCCACCGACTCGGCGGCGTCCAGCGCCAGCGCGATGTCCTGGTCGGTCAGCGAGGTGATCAGCGGGCGCCCGGTGGAGGGCTGCGGGGTGGTGGTGGCGTGGTGCGTCCACACGCCCGCGTAGCAGTCGGCCTGCAGCTCCAGCTTGACCGAGGCGCTGTCCGCGCCCTGCCGGTCGTTGCCGACCTTGCCCATGGTGCCCAGCAGGTCCTGCACGTGGTGCCCGTACTCGTGCGCCACCACGTACGCCTCGGCGAACGGCCCGCCCTTGGCGCCCAGCTGCCGGGTCATGTCGTCGAAGAAGCCCAGGTCGAAGTAGGCCTTGCGGTCGCCGGGGCAGTAGAACGGCCCGACCGCGGAGGTCGCGGTGCCGCAGGCGGTGGCGACCCGGTCGGTGAACAGCACGGTGTCGGCCGGGCTGTAGCTGCGGCCGCGGGCCGCGAAGTCGGCCTGCCAGTACGCCTGGACGCTGTTGACCACGGCCAGGATCCGGCAGTCCTGCCGCCTGTTGGCGTCCGCGCCGGTCTTGCAGGCCGCGCTCAGCTGGGCGGGGCTGGTGGCCTTCCCGACCGGCGGCGCGGCCGGCTGGTCGGCGGCGCCGAACAGCCCCGGGTCGAGGCCGAACAGCAGCGCCACGACCAGCCCGAGGATGCCGATCGCCCCGCCGCCGACCGCCAGCCCGCCGCCGGGGATGCCGCGCCGGTCCTGCACCTGCGAGGCGTCGAGCTCCGCCTCGTCGTCGAACTGCATTCCGTCTCACCTCTGTAACAGTCGGTGGGGCCACCGCACGGGTACCCTAGCGGGCCGCGCCCGTCCGCCCGCCCGGCGGACCCGCAGGTCGGGCCGGGTCGCGTCGGGCCCGGATAAAGGTCTGGACCAGTGACACGCCCGGGTCGGCCGGGCGGTAAACCGGGGGCTCCCGTCAGTACCCGCCGGATAAACTCCGCCCGTGTCCTTCAACCCGCTGCGAAGCCTGTCGCCCCGCTCGGCCCTGCCCGCCGCCGCCGTCCTGCTGGTCCTCGCGGCCGGTGCGGCGGCCCACGCCAACCGGCCCGAGCCGTTCGGCGACCGGGTGGTCCCCGGCGCGTCGGACGCCAGCCCGGTGAGCGCGCAGTCGACCGGCGCGGAGCAGGCCGACCTCCAGGTGGGCCCCGGCGTGGAGGCCTACTCGCGGTCCACCGGCGAGCGCCTGTGGTCCTACCGCCGGGAGGGCGCCACCGCGCTGCACCTGGCCCGGGTCGGCGAGGACGCCGTGGTGCTCTGGGACGACGGCATGATCACCGCGGTCAACACCGCCGACCACTCGGTGCGCTGGCACCGCGGCTTCCCGGACCTCGCCGACTGGCTGCGCGCCGACGGCGAGCCGGGCGCGGACACCCGCACCGAGGAGCAGCGCGAGCAGACCATGCTGCAGCGCGCCGCCGACGCGCTGCACCCGTCCGACGACAAGGTCAACGACGCGTTCGTGACGGTGGTCACCCCCGGCCTGCTGATGGGCTTCCGCGAGCGCGACGGCGACCTGCGCTTCAACTCCCGCCCCCCGGCGGGCTGCGACTTCGACCCGGCGCGCACCGCGCAGACCGACGACGCGGTGCTGGTGCCGCGGCTGTGCCCGCCGGCCGGCGGCTCGGCCGCCCGCCAACTGCCCGGCGGCGTCATGGTGTTCTCGCTCACCGACCACGGCGGCTTCCTCAACACCGGCCCGGACGTGGTGATGCGCCCGCTGGACGGCCACCGGGTGATGGTCGAGGACGGCCCGGTGATCGGCAGCTGGGTGTACGACACCAGGCTCGGCACCCGCGAGGCCGCCTGCGGCACCGCCGCCGTCCCGTTCGCCGCGGCCCGCCCGTCCTGCGAGAAGTGAGCGCCGTCACCGGCCCGGAAGCCGCGTCGGCTGGCGCGAAAAAGAGTTTGCCGATACTCCCGTAAACTTGGGTCCAATGGCTGAGAGCCATACCCACGCCGAGGAGAGACCCCAGCCATGATTTCCGCGAACGCCCTGGAGCTTCGTGCCGGTGCCCGCATCCTGATCGAGTCCGCCAGCTTCCGGATCGCCCCGGGCGACCGGATCGGCCTGGTCGGCCGCAACGGCGCGGGCAAGACCACGCTGACGAAGGTGCTGGCCGGCGAGGGCCTCCCGGCCGGCGGCACGGTCACCTCCTCCGGCGAGGTCGGCTACCTCCCGCAGGACCCGCGCACCGGAGACCTCGACGTCCTCGCCCGGGACCGCATCCTGTCCGCCCGCGGCCTCGACACCGTGCTGAGGAAGATGCGCGAGAACGAGGAGCGGATGGCCAACGGCAAGGGCGCCACCCGCGACAACGCGATGAAGAAGTACGCCCGGCTGGAGACCGAGTTCCTCACCAAGGGCGGCTACGCCGCCGAGGCTGAGGCCGCCACCATCGCCGCCGCGCTCGGCCTGCCCGACCGCATCCTCGGCCAGGAACTGCACACCCTCTCCGGCGGCCAGCGCCGCCGCGTCGAGCTGGCCCGGATCCTCTTCTCGGACGCCGACATCCTGCTGCTCGACGAGCCCACCAACCACCTCGACGCGGACTCCATCGCCTGGCTGCGGGACTTCCTGAAGACCTACAAGGGCGGCTTCATCGTCATCTCGCACGACGTCGAGCTGGTCGAGACGGTCGTCAACAAGGTCTTCTACCTGGACGCCAACCGCTCCGCCATCGACATCTACAACATGGGCTGGAAGCAGTACCAGCAGCAGCGCGAGGACGACGAGAAGCGCCGCAAGCGCGAGCGGGCCAACGCGGAGAAGAAGGCCGCGACGCTCAACTCGCAGGCCGACAAGATGCGCGCCAAGGCCACCAAGACGGTTGCCGCGCAGAACATGGCCCGCCGCGCCGAGAAGCTGCTCTCCGGCCTGGAGCAGGTCCGGGTCTCCGACAAGGTCGCCAAGCTCCGCTTCCCGGACCCGGCCCCGTGCGGCAAGACCCCGCTGACGGCCGAGGGCCTGTCGAAGTCCTACGGCTCGCTGGAGATCTTCACCGACGTGGGCCTGGCGATCGACCGCGGCTCCCGGGTCGTCATCCTCGGCCTCAACGGCGCGGGCAAGACCACCCTGCTGCGGATGCTCGCGGGCGTGGAGCAGCCGGACACCGGCGAGGTCATCCCCGGCCACGGCCTGAAGATCGGCTACTACGCGCAGGAGCACGAGACGCTCGACCCCGAGCGCAGCGTGCTGGAGAACATGCGCTCCTCCGCGCCGGACACCGACCTGGTGCAGATCCGCAAGATCCTCGGCTCCTTCCTGTTCTCCGGCGACGACGTGGACAAGCCCGCCGGGGTGCTCTCCGGCGGCGAGAAGACCCGGCTCGCGCTGGCCTCGCTGGTCGTCTCCAGCGCCAACGTGCTGCTGCTCGACGAGCCCACCAACAACCTCGACCCGGCCAGCCGCGAGGAGATCCTCGGCGCGCTGCGCACCTTCACCGGCGCGGTCGTGCTGGTCACCCACGACGAGGGCGCGGTCGAGGCGCTCCAGCCGGAGCGGATCATCCTGCTCCCCGACGGCGTCGAGGACCTGTGGAGCCCCGCCTACCACGACCTGGTGTCGCTGGCCTGACCCCCGCCCGCCCGGGCCCCCGCCCGGACCGGGCGGGTAGACGCGGGGTCCACCGCCGGTACGAGAAGAACTCGTCCTCCGTCGATCCCGGGAACACCGGGAGGTGCGTCTCCGTTCTCCGTCCGGCCGCGCGCGGTTTGCCCGCTGACGGTCCGGGCTGAGCAGCGGATTCGCTCACCGGGGTGAACGACCGAGGGGCGCGCACACCCTCCGTGAGCGCCCTGGTGCGGAGCGCGCACCACCGCTCGAGCCCGCTTTCCCGCGACGGACCTTGTCGAATGGGTGGCCAGGAGCCTTGCAATGGGTGATCATGGGATTCTGACCGATCACCTCTACGAGGAGGCACGGGTGGCCGAGACTCTGAAAAAGGGCAGCCGGGTAACAGGTGCCGCGCGTGAGAAGCTCGCGGCCGATCTCAAGAAGAAGTACGACTCCGGGGCGAGCATCCGCGCCCTCGCGGAGGAGACGGGCCGGTCCTACGGCTTCGTCCACCGCATGCTCAGCGAGTCCGGGGTCAACCTCCGGGGCCGCGGCGGAGCCACCCGCGGCAAGGGCAAGGCCACTGCCGCTGCCGGTTCCTGACGGTCCGTCACCCCGGGCGGGCGGCACCCGAGCAGCTCCGGCCGCCCCCGGCTCACCACTTCGCTGCTCGCCATGCACGACGCTCCACAACGGATCGGCGGCCGGGTTCTCCCGAGCCGCCGACCGCCGTTTCCGGGCCCGGCGCGGACCGTTCCTGTACGTGGGTCGGCCGCTTTGTTACTCTCCAGTAGCCCGTCGGGGTCGGCGGGCAGCCCCGCCCCGCCGCTGGAAGGTAACCGCCATGACCACCGACATCCCCGACGCCGACCGCACCGCGTGGGAGAAGGCGGGCGTCCGCCTCGACCTGGACGGCGAACTCGCCACCGTCACCCTCTGTGACCCCACCCGCCGCAACGCCCAGACCCCCGCGATGTGGCGGGCCCTCGCCGCCGTCGGCCGGGCGCTGCCCGGCACCGTCCGGGTCGTCCTGCTCCGCGGCGAGGGCAGCTCCTTCTCGGCCGGCCTCGACCGCGCCATGTTCACCCCCGAGGGCATCCCCGGCGAGACCGGCTTCCTCCAGCTCGCCGCCTCCCCGGACGCCGAGCTCGACGCCACCATCGCCTTCTACCAGGAGGCCTTCACCTGGTGGCGCCGCACCGACCTGGTCACCGTCGCCGCCGTCCAGGGCCACGCGGTCGGCGCGGGCTTCCAGCTCGCCCTCGCCTGCGACCTGCGGGTGGTCGCCGAGGACGTCCAGTTCGCCATGAAGGAGACCTCCCTCGGCCTGGTCCCCGACCTCGGCGGCACCAAGCCGCTCACCGAACTCGTCGGCTACGCCCGCGCCCTGGAGATCTGCGCCACCGGCCGCCGGATCGGCGCGGACGAAGCCGTCGCCATCGGCCTCGCCAACCTCGCCGTCCCCGCGGACGACCTCCCCGCCGCCGCCGCCGACCTGGCCGCCGCCCTGCTGGCCGCCCCCCGCAACGCCGTCATCGAGACCAAGTCCCTGCTGCGCGGCGCGATCGACCGCACCTACGACCAGCAGCGCGCCGCCGAGCGCGAGTCCCAGGCCCGCCGCCTCCGCGACCTCGCGGGCCGCTGAGGCGACCGCACGACACGAGCAGGGGCGCGGCCGCCGGGCCGCGCCCCTGCTCGTGTGCCCGGTGCGCCCGTCCGCAGGCACCCGCGCTGCGCCCCGCGTGGCGAAATGTCAGGGTTGGGAGGAAGTGCGGTATAGCTGGTGTCGAACGTCAGGAGAACCGAGATGACGCAGCCTCACACCCCCACCCCCGCGGACCTGCAGAAGAACGCGACGGAGAACCGGCCGAGCGGTGAGCGCGGCCGTACCGCCCTCGCGGTCGGAGTGGTGGAGAAGATCGCCGGCATGGCGGCCCGGGAGGTGTCGGGCATCCACGCGCTGGGCTCGGGGTTCTCCCGGACGTTCGGAGCGATGCGGGACCGGGTGCCGGGCTCGAAGTCCAGCGTCGGGCGCGGGATCAAGGCGGAGGTCGGCGAGAAGCAGACCGCCATCGACATCGCGCTGGTGGTCGAGTACGGGGTGGTGATCCCCACGCTGGCCGGCGAGGTGCGGTCGAACATCATCGAGGCGGTCGAGCGGATGACCGGCCTGGAGGTGGTCGAGGTGAACATCGCCGTCAACGACGTCCACCTGCCCGACGAGCCGGACGAGGACGAGGAGGAGGAGCCCGCCTCCTCCGGCCGGCGCCCCCGCGTGCAGTGAGTCGTGACCGTCCCGAGTGCCGAGCGGAAAGCCGAAGGAGTAGCGGATGAACCTGGCGTTGGTGGGCCTGCTCGCGGGCATGGCCCTCGGCTTCGCCGGCTACTTCGGCGGTTTCGCCGCGTTCCTGCTGGTGGCGGTGCTCGGGGCGGTCGGTTTCGTGGTCGGGCGGCTGATCGAGGGGGACATCGAGCTCGGTGACCTCGGCGACCTGCTGCGCGGCCGGGACCGGCGGCGCTGATGGCCCACCCGGGGGTGGTCGCGCAGCGCGGCGGCGAGCAGGTCGCGGACCGGGTGTACCGGCGGATCGCGGCCCGCGCCGCCGCGGACGCGCTCGCCCCGGCCTGGCGGGACCGGCCCGGCCCGGTCCCCCGCCCGAAGGTCTCGGCGCTGTTCTCGCACGGCCGGGTCCGGCTGACGCTGCACCTGGAACTGCCGTTCCCGTCCGACGTCGGCACGCTGGCCCGGACGGCCCGGGACGCGGCCTGCCGCACCGTCGCCGAGCTGACCGGCACGCCGGTGACCGGGGCGGACGTGATCGTGGACCGGCTGCACCCGGCGGCCGCCGGATGACCGCGCCGGAACCGGGGCCCGGGCCGGAGCCGCGGTCCGTTCCGAGCGCGGAGCCGGCGCACGGGAGCGGGCCGAGCGGGCTGGAGGCCAGGCGGCGGCGGGCCGGGCGGTGGCTGCGCTCCCAGCGGGCGGTGCCGGCCGCGCTGGTGGTGGCCGTGCTGCTGGTGGCGTCCGGTGCGCTGCTGTACGACGTGATCGCGGTGCGGGCCGGCGGGCAGGCCCGGCCCTGGCGGCGGGAGCTGTCGGAGCAGTTGGCGACCCGGCACCTGGACGACCCGTGGGTGCTGGGCATCGCGGGTGGCGCGGTCGCCCTCGGGCTGCTGCTGCTGTGGCTGGCGTTCGCCCGCGGCCTGCGCGGCTGGCTCGCGCTGGAGCCGCGCGGGGCGGCGATCCACCGCAGCGCGGTCGCCGCACTGATCGCCGGGCGCGCCCAGCGGCGCGCCGACGTGCACTCCTGGCAGGTGAAGGTCGGCCGGCGGCGCACCCGGGTCACGCTGACCGGCACCACCGACCCGGCCGGGGCGGAGCGCGAACTGCGGGCCGAACTGGACCGGATCCCGCTGGCCGCGCCGCACCGGCTGGACGTCCGCACCCGGCCGGTGCACGAGCGCCACCACCGCCGGGAACTCGCCGAGTGGGAGCCGCCCCGATGAGCCGACGCGCCGTCAACCGCACCCTGCTGGCCCTGGTCGGGCTGGCCCTGCTGGCGGGCGGGGCCCTGGTGCTGCTCGGCGGGCTCGACGCCTACCGGCACCTCGGGATCACCCCGCCCCACTGGTGGCCGCTCACCTCGCCCGACCAGCCCGTGCTCAGCACGGCCAGCCGCACCCGCTGGACCGACCGCGACTGGTGGTGGCCGGTGGCCATCGCGGTGCCCGCGCTGGTGGTCCTCGGCTGCCTGTGGTGGCTGTTCTCCCAACTGCGCCGGGGCGGCCCGGCCGGGGTCGACCTGCCCTCGCCCGCGGCGCCCGGCGAACCGCACTTCGCCCTGCACGTGCGCAGCCGGGCGGTCGAGGAGGCGATCGAGGCCGAAACGGTGGCGCTCCCGGACGTCGACCGGGTCACCGTCAAGGTCACCGGAGCGGCCCGCCGCCCCGAGGTGCACACCGCCGTCCGGCTCGCCCCCGGCGCCGACACCGCCGCCCTGCTCTCCGCCTACCGCACCGGCCCGGTCGAGCACGCCCGCCACTCGCTGGGCCTGACGTCGCTCCCCGCCCAACTGCGGCTGCGCGGCGGCAAACCCCGCAAGGAACGGCAGCGCCGGAAGACCCCCCGGGTGCGCTGACGACCGCGCTCCGGAACAGGCGCCCCCCACTTCGGGCAACCGGCCGGAACGGGCCGGGGCGCGGCGGTACGGTTACTGACCATCCGCCAATTCGGCGCGGGATCAAGGGGGTTGGAGTGCGGGACGGTCCGCTGCGAATACCGGGGTTCCGGCTGCTGGTGGCCGGACAGTTCGCCTCGATGCTGGGGGACTGCTGCTACGCCGTCGCCCTGCCCTGGCTGGTGCTGGGCGGGCACGGCGGGACGGCCCTGCTCGGCACCGTCCTGGCCTGCTACGGGGTGGCCCGGGTGGCCACCATCCCGCTCGGCGGCGTCCTGGCCGACCGCTGGGGCGGCCGCCGGATCATGCTCGGCGCGGACGCCGTCCGGGCCGCGGCCGTCGCCGGGCTCGCCGCGGTCTCCGCCACCGGGGAACCCGGGACGCTCCAACTCCTGCTGCCCGCCCTGCTGTTGGGCGCCGGCTCCGGGCTGTTCCTGCCCGCTTCGTACACCCTGCTGCCCGGGCTGCTCCCGGCCGACCAGCTCGGGCGGGGCAACGCGCTCTCCACCATGGCCAACCAGTTCGGCGGCGTGCTCGGCCCCTCGCTCGGCGGGCTGCTGGTCGCGCTGTGGGGGGCCACGCCGGCGCTGCTGGTCGACGCCGGGTCCTTCGCGCTGTCGGCGGCGGTGCTGCTCGGACTGCGCCCGGCGCGGGCGGAGCGTGCCGGGGGCCCCGCCCCGGACGGGGAGGGGCCCGGGTTCGCGGAGGTGCTGCGGCGCGGACGGCTGCTGCACGTGGTGATGGTGGTCGCGCTGGTCTGCAACCTCGCCTTCAACGGCACCATGGAGGTCGCCCTGCCGGACTGGGCCCACCGCGACCTCGGGCCCGCCGACTACGGCGCGCTCCTGACCGTCCTGAGCATCGGCTCGCTGCTCGGCTCGGCGATCGCGGTCCGGGCCCGCCCCGCGCAGCGGCCCGCCCGGCTGTTCGCCGCGCTCGCCGCGGTGATGGGCCTCGGCCTGGCGGGCGTGCCGTACGCGGGCGGGGTGGTCGGGGCCGGGGCGTGCATCGCGGTGTACAGCGTGGCCGGCGGCTGGCAGAACATCGTCGTCGTGACGATGCTCCAGACCTGGACGCCGGCCCGGCTGCTGGGACGGGTGATGAGCATGGTGATGCTCGCCGTCACCGGCTCCTTCCCGGTCTCCGTCGCGCTGGCCGGCCTGGCCGTCCACCGCCTCGGCCCGGCCCCGTTCTTCCCCGCCGCCGGTGCGGTCATCGCCCTGGCCGTGGCCCTCGCGCTGGCGCAGCCGGCCTTCCGCGGGCACCGGCACGGGGCGGTGTTTGCGGGCGGGGCGGCCTGAAGCGGGGGACTGCGCGGAGAGGTCGCGGGACGGCGCGTGTGGCCGTCCCGCGAGGTGGTTCGGCGGGGCGGGGCCCGGCCGTGCAGTTCCTGGTTGTTACAGGCTGCGGATGGCTCCGCCGTCGACCGGGAGCATCAGGCCGGTGAGGTAGGAGGCGGCGGGGGAGAGGAGGAAGGCGGCGGTGCGGCCGAACTCCTCGGGGGTGCCGTAGCGGCGCAGCGGGATGCCCTCGGTGGCGGCCTCGCGGGCGGCGGCGGGGTCGGCGGCGAGGGAGTCGAGTTCGCGGACCCGGTCGGTGTCGATCCGGCCGGGGAGCAGGCCGAGGACGCGGATGCCGCGCGGGCCGAGTTCGTCGGCGAGGGTCTTGGCGGCCATGGCGAGGCCGGGGCGCAGGCCGTTGGAGATGCCGAGGCCGCCGATCGGCTGGCGGACCGAGGTGGAGAGCACGAAGGCGATGACGCCCCCGGCGGGGAGACGTTCGGCGGCGGTGCGGGCCAGTCGCAGGGCGCCGAGGAAGACGGAGTCGAACGCGCTGCGCCAGGCGTCGTCGGTGGCGGTGGCGACCGGGCCGGCGGCGGGGCCGCCGACGCTGATCAGGATGCCGTCGAAGCCGTCGAAGCGGCTGCGGGCGGCGTCGACCAGGCGCTGCGGGGTGGCCGGGTCGGCGTTGTCGGCGCCGACGCCGTGGGCGTTCTCGCCGAGGTCGGCCGCGGCGGCGGTGGCGGCCGCCTGGGTGCGGCCGGTGACGATCACTTTGGCGCCTTCGGCGACGAGTTGCCGGGCGGTGGCGTGGCCGAGCCCCCGGGTCGCGCCGGTGACCACGTACACCTTGTCCTTGAGTCCGAGATCCATGCCGACCATTCTCGCCGGTCGGCACGGATCCCGGACGCCGGGTCAGCCCACCGGGATGCCGGGGTTGACCAGGGCGGTGCCTCCGGTGACGGTGTTGTCGGCGGTGACGGTGACCGGGCAGTCGGCGGAGTAGTTGGTGACGTCGATCGCGTACTTGGCGGCGTTGGCGCCGTTCGCGCCGGTCAGGTCGGACCTGTTGCCCCGGAAGACGGTGCCGCAGCCCCAGCCGGGCTGCTGGGTGTGGGTCTGGTAGCCGTCGTTCATGGTGCGCACGCCGGTGTTGTTCTCGATGACGTAGCCGTTGCCCTTCACGTCGACCCAGGAGTCGTCGTAGTTGATGTTCGTCAGGCCGTTGCCGTCGAAGCGGTTGCCGGAGACCAGGCCGCCGGTGGTGCCCTCCTTGAGGTCGATGTTCTCGGCGCCGATGTTCGGGCCGATGGTGTTGCCGACGATCTGCACGTAGTCGCTCTTGTCGGTGAGCGTGTTGGCGGTGCCGACGTAGACGCCCTCGCCCTTGCCGTCGTGGGCGGTGCCGGTGTCGTGCACGGTCGAGTTGCGCAGCACGCCGTGGCTGGAGGAGTTGCGGAAGTGCACGCCCTCCATGGTGGTGTGGTGGACCGTCACGCCGTCGAGCACCACGTAGTCCGAGGAGTCGACCATGATGCCCTTCTGGGCGTTGGTGACGGTGATGCCCTGGACGGTCCAGTAGGGGGCGTTCGCCAGCGAGAGGCCGTAGCCGCCGCCGGTGGAGGTGGTGAGGACGGCGTTCGGCGAGCCGGTCAGGGTGATCCGGGCGGCGGCCGTGCCCGCCGTGGTGATCTTGAAGTTGCCGCTGTAGGTGCCGTCGGCGAGCTGGATGGTGCGGCCGGGGACGGCGGCGCTCAGCGCGGCCTGGAGCTCCTTGGCGGTGGAGACCCGGACGGTGTTCGCGGCGGCCGAGGAGGCCGGGGCGGACGGCGTCGGGGTGGTGGCGGAGGGCGAGGGGGAGGCGGGCGCGGAGGGCGAGGGGGAGGGCGAGGCGGGCGCGGAGGAGGACGGGGGCGGGGTGGACGGGACGGCGCCGAGGGCGGTCAGCGAGACGTCGTCGGCCTGGTAGGGGCTGCCGTACCAGCCGCTGAGGGCGACCGTCACCCGGGTGGTGTCCGGGCCGGTGGTGAAGGTGCGGGTGAGCTGCGTCCAGCCGGCGGCGTTCGCCCAGGTGGAGGTGGACACGCCGGTGCCGGTGGCGGCGAGGGTGACGTAGGAGCCCTTCACCCAGGCGGACAGGGTGTAGCCGGTGTTCGGCTGGACGTCGACGCCCTGGGTGCACGGGGCGAGGTCGCCCGCGCCGGGGGTGGCGCTCAGCGCGGCGGCGCCGGAGTGCGGCCCGGAGGCGGTGAGGGCGGCGGTGCCGGTGCAGCTCCAGGGGGAGAGCGCGCCGGACTCGAAGCCGCCGTTGGCCAGGAGTTCGGTGGCCGCGCCGGCCTGGGCGGGCAGCAGGGCCAGCACGGCGGAGCCCAGGGCCAGGGCGCCGGTCGCGGCGGCGCCGCGGTGGAGGCGGTGCGTCATGGAAGTCGCTCCAGAGTGGGGGAAAGAGCGTTCAGGGCATGTGCACGGCCAATTTGGACTAGACCAATACGGGGCGTCAATGGGTGTGCGCCGACCGGGTGTCGATGGCGCGCGGCCGGGAACCGTCCGAAGATGGGGGAATCGGACCACCCACCCGAGGTGCAGCGCATGGACAGTCGGCGGTTGCCGAACATCGACGGCGTCGCGGCGGCCCTGGTCGACGGCGACGGACGCGTCGTGGGCTGGACCGCCGCCGCCGAGCAGCTGCTCGGCCTGGCCGCCGCCCAGGTCACCGGCCGCCCGGCCGCCGACCTGCTGGCCGACGCCACGGCCGACGCCGCCGCGCTCGGCCGCCGGGCCGGCGAGGTGCGGCTGCGCACCGGCGGCGGCCCCCCGCTGGAGGTCGCCTACCAGGTGCTGCCGCTGGCCGGCGAGCACGGCGAGGTCCGGGCCCTGGTGCTGGCCACCCCCGCCGACACCGTCACCCGGTGGCGCCAGGACGAGGCGTTCACCCGGGAACTGTTCCTCCAGGACCGGCTCGGCCTGGCCTTCTTCGACACCGACCTGCGGCTGCTGCGCACCAACACCCACCTGCTGCCCTACACCGGACTGCCCGACCACCTGGCCGGCCACCGGCTCGGCGACTTCCTGCAGCCCCGGGACGCCGAGGACGCCGAGGCGATCCTGCGCCGGGTGCTCGACACCGGGGAGCCGGTGGTCCGGGCCGAACTGCCGATCCGCACCCTGGACGACCCCGGCCCCGCCGTGATGATGGAGGTGCAGGCCTTCCGGCTGCAGGCCCCCGACGGGGCGCTGATCGGCGTCACCGCGCTGTTCGGCGACGTCACCGAACTGCACCGCTACCGGCGGCGCGCCGACGTGCTGCACCGGGCCACCGCCGCCGTCGGCGGCTCGCTCTCGGTGGCCGGCACCGCCGAGGACCTGGCCGGCGTGCTGGTGCCCGGGCTCGGCGACCGCGCCGAGGTGGACATCGCCGAAGCCGTCTTCACCGGCGACGAACCGGTGCCCGGCGCCGACGGGCTGCTCCCCGTCCGCCGCACCGCCACCGCCGGGCCGCCCGGGCCCGACGACCGCCCGCTCGGGCCGCTCGGACCGATCGCCCGCGAGGAGCTCGGCCGCCCCGCCGCCGCGGCCGCCGGACGGCCCACGATGAGCGCCCCGCTGCACGCCCGCGGCGGCCCGCTCGGCCGGGTCACCGTCCACCGGGGCCCCGACGACGGCCCGTACGCGGGCGAGGACCTGGAACTGCTGCGGGAGATCGCCGCCCGGGCCTCGCTCGCCCTCGACAACGCCCGCCGCTACACCCGCGAGCACCGGGCCGCCGTCGGTCTGCAGCGCTCGCTGCTGCCGCCCGCCGAGACCGCGGTGCCCGCCGCCACCACCGCCAGCGTCTACCGGCCCACCGACACCGCGACCGGCGTCGGCGGGGACTGGTTCGACGTGATCCCGCTCTCCGGCGCCCGGGTCGCCCTGGTGGCCGGCGACGTGGTCGGCCACGGCCTGCAGGCCAGCGCCACCATGGGCCGGCTGCGCACCGCCGTGCGCACCCTGGCCGACCTCGACCTGGAGCCCGACGAGCTGCTGGTGCACCTGGACGACCTGGTCTCCCAGCTGGTCGTCGAGGGCAGCGAGGAGGAGCGCGAGCGCGGCGTCGCCGACCCGTCCGGGGCGACCTGCGTGTACGCCGTCTACGACCCGGTCTCCGGCATCTGCCAGGCCGCCAGCGCCGGGCACCCGCCGCCCGCCCTGGTGCACCCCGACGGGCGGGTCGAGTACCTGCCGGTCAACCCCGGGCCGCCGCTCGGCGTCGGCGGGCTGCCGTTCGAGACCGTCGAGTGCGCGCTGCGCGGCGGCAGCGTGCTGGCGCTGTACACCGACGGGCTGATCGAGGGCGGCACCGGCGGCGACCTGGACGAGGGCATGGCGCAGCTGGCCGTCCGGCTCGGCGAGGCCGACCTGGGCGGGGACCTGGCGGCGGCCGGGCGGGCGATCGTCGCCGAGATGTCCACCGCCGGGCTCAGCGACGACGTCACGCTGCTGCTGGCCCGGCTGCACCCGGTGCCGCCCGCGGACACCGCCGTGTGGACCATCGAGGCCGACCCGTCGGCGGTCGCCGGGGTGCGCGAGGCCGCCACCCGGACGCTGGAGGAGTGGGGGCTGGACGGGCTGGTGTTCACCACCGAGCTGGTGCTGAGCGAGCTGGTCACCAACGCGATCCGGTACGCGGGCGGGCCGGTGATGGTGCGGCTGATCCGCTCCTCGGTGCTGACCTGCGAGGTCTCCGACCCCAGTGCCACCCAGCCGCGGATGCGCCGGGCCCGGCTCACCGACGAGGGCGGCCGCGGCCTGTACCTGGTCGCCCAGCTGACCGAGCGCTGGGGCAGCCGCTACACCCGCAGCGGCAAGACCATCTGGGCCGAGCAGCCGATGGGGCCTGCCTGACGACCCCGCCGGGCGCGCGCCGCCGGGCATCCCGCCTGGCCGCACCGGCAAAACGCCCGAGTACTTCCAGTACGAGGGCGTTTCGCCGGCACGCCCAGCCGGGCGCCCAACAACGCGCGCTGATCCGGCGGGGCCGTCAGGCAGGCCCCGACCCGCCCCCGCTCAGCTGGTAGCGCCGACCAGTTCCCCGGCCTCGGCGGTCCGTTCGGTGGCGTGCTGCTTGGCCTCGCGGCGGGCCATCACCACCAGGCCGATCGGGATCAGCGAGGTGAACAGCCACCACTGGATCGCGTACGCCATGTGCGGGCCGATGTCGGAGTGGCCGGGCTCGGCGAGCAGCTCGGGGGAGGGGTCGGCGGCGGGCCGGGAGGAGGACAGCTCCAGGTAGCCGCCGAGCACGGTGCTGTTCGCGTACTTGGCCTGCTCGGCGGTGTTGATCACCTTGTACATCCGCTCGGGCAGGCCGCCGCGGTTCTTCACGCCCAGCGAGGCGTACGTCTCGTCGGCGCGCAGCCGGCCGGTGACGGTGACCTCGCCGGACGGCGGGGCCGGGACGTCCGGGATGCTGGCGGCGTCCGCGGCGGACTCCACCCAGCCGCGGTTGACCAGCACCGAGCCCCTGCCGTCGGCGAGCACCAGCGGGGTGACCACGAAGTAGCCGATGGTGGAGCCGCCGGGCTCGGTGCGGCCGCGGACGACCACCTCGTGCGCGGTGTCGTAGCTGCCGGTGGCGGTCACGGTGCGCCAGACCTCGCCGGTCGGGACGGACCAGCCGGGGGAGGAGAGCGAGTCGAAGGCGACCGGGGCGCTGCCCAGGTTGCGCGCCACCAGGTCGTTGCGGGCCACCCGTGCCTCGTGCCGGTGGTACTGCCAGAACCCCAGCTTGATCATGGTCGGGACCAGCACCGCGGCCACCAGGACGATGACCGCCCAGCGCAGGGACAGCAGGAATCGGTACACACCCGGCACGCTAACCCTCCTTACCGCCGCGTCAGGCACCGGGGTGCGGCGCGACCTCGCGCAGCAGCTGCAGGAAGGCGTCCTCGCCGACCACCGGGGTGCCGTACTCGCGGGCCTTGCGGGCCTTGCCGCTCCACGAGGTGGGCTCGTTGGTGACCAGCAGGCTGGTGAGCCGGCTGACCGAGGAGGCGATGTGCAGGCCGGCCTCGGTGGCCCGGTCCTCCAGCAGCTCGCGGTCGGTGGCGGTGTCGCCGGTGATCGCCACCCGCATGCCCTGCACCAGCGGGGAGCCGTCCGCCCAGCGGCCCGGGTTCGGGTACGGGCAGGCCGGGCGCTTGCGGCCGGGGCGGTAGGAGGAGCTCCAGGAGCCGCGGGCCGGGGCCGCCGCGGTGGCGGCGGCGTCCTCGCCGAGGTCGGTGACGGCGACGCAGGCGGTCAGCGGCAGCGGGACGCCGCCGCTGCGGGCCAGCTCCAGCGAGGGGCGGAACACCTCGGCCAGCACCCGGGCGTCGTCCAGCGCGTGGTGGGCCTGGCGCTGGTGCACGCCGAAGTGGGCGGCCAGCGAGGAGAGCTTGCCGTTGGGCAGCGGCAGCCGCAGGTCGCGGGCCAGCACCATGGTGCACAGCCGCTGCTCGACCGGGGCGCGCAGGCCGGCCCGGGAGAACTCGCGGGAGATCATGTTCCAGTCGAACAGCGCGTTGTGGGCGACCAGCACCCGGTCGCGCAGCCGCTCGGCGAACTCGGCGGCGACCTCCGGGAAGGTCGGCGCGCCGGCCAGCACCTCGCTGGTCAGGCCGTGGATCCAGACCGGTCCCGGGTCCCGCTCGGGGTTGACCAGGGTGTACCAGTGGTCGGTGATCTCGCCGTCCGGGTCGAGCTGGTAGACGCCCGCCGAGATCACCCGGTCGGAGCGGCCGAGACCGGTGGTCTCCACGTCGACCACGGCGAAGCCGCGCCCGGGGCCCCCGCCGGGGCCGGTGCGCGGTGCCGGGAGCGGCGAGGTCGGGAATGGCGCGTACATAACGCACCACTGTACGGGGAGCGGCGGGCGGCTCCGGACGGAATAGCGGGGGCGGGCGGTGCCTTGGCACTGGAGACGCGGGTGCGGACGCCCGCGGTACCCCGTAGAACGAAGGAACTCCCTCATGCGCGCCACCGTGATCCACGGCCCCCAGGACATCCGGATCGAGGAGGTGCCGGACCCGCGGATCGAGCGGCCGACCGACGTCGTGGTCCGGGTGCTGAACGCCTGCATCTGCGGCAGCGACCTGTGGGCGTACCGGGGGGTCTCCAAGCGCCAGGCCGGGCAGCGGATCGGGCACGAGTTCCTGGGCTTCGTCGAGGAGGCCGGCGCCGAGGTGCGCGGCTTCGCGGTCGGCGACCTGGTGGTGGCCCCGTTCGTCTGGTCGGACGGCGTGTGCGAGTACTGCCGCGAGGGCCTGCAGACCTCCTGCCCGCACGGCGGGTTCTGGGGCACCCCGGGGTCGGACGGCGGGCAGGGCGAGGCGGTCCGGGTGCCGTTCGCGGACGGGACGCTGGTGAAGCTGCCCAAGGAGGCGGCCGGCGACGCGAAGCTGCTGCCCGGGCTGCTGGCGCTGTCCGACGTGATGGCGACCGGGCACCACGCGGCGGTCTCGGCGGGCGTGCGGCCCGGGGCGACGGTCGCGGTGGTCGGCGACGGCGCGGTCGGGCTGTGCGGCGTGCTGGCCGCGCACCGGCTGGGCGCGGGCCGGATCATCGCGCTCGGCCGGCACGCGGGCCGCACCGCGATCGCCCGCTCGTTCGGCGCCACCGACGTGGTGCCGGAGCGCGGCGAGGCGGCGGTCGAGGCGGTCCGGGAGCTGACCGGCGGGCAGGGCGCGCACGCGGTGCTGGAGGCGGTGGGCACCGAGGAGTCGATGCGCACCGCGCTGTCGATCGCCCGGGACGGCGGCGCGGTCGGCTACGTGGGCGTGCCGCACGGCGGCAGCGCGGGCGTGGACATCGGCCAGATGTTCGGCCGGAACGTGCGGCTGGTCGGCGGCGTCGCCCCGGCCCGGGCGTACATCCCCGAGCTGCTGCCGGACGTGCTCTCCGGGGCGATCGACCCGGGCGCGGTGTTCGACCGCACGATCGGGCTGGACGAGGTGCCGGAGGGGTACCGGGCGATGGACGAGCGGACGGCGCTGAAGGTCCGGATCGCGTTCTGAACCGGCCCGCGAACAGGGACAATTGACTGATCATCACACCGGGGTGGCCGCAAAGCGGCCGCCCCGGTGGCGTGTTCTGGTCAGTTTTCGGCCACATCGCGTGGGGAAGCTTCTCGGCACCCGCTCCTCGATCTAGCATGCAGCGCACTCAATGTGACGTCACTCACGTCCATCTGATCGTCCGTCGCACCGAAGACGTCAGGAGACCCCGCGTGGCACCCCCGCCCGAGACAGCCCCCGAATCGTTCCAACGTATCGAGGAGTCACCGGAGTTCCGGCAACTCCGGAGCTCCTTCCGGAACTTCGCCTTCCCGGTCACGGCCGGATTCGTCCTCTGGTACCTGCTGTACGTCCTGCTCAGCTGCTACGCCCCCGGCTTCATGAGCACCAAGGTCGTCGGCAACATCAACATCGCGCTGGTGCTCGGGCTCCTCCAGTTCGCCAGCACCTTTGCCATCGCCGCCTGGTACGCCCGGTTCGCCGACCGGCAACTGGACCCGCGGGCCGCCGTGATCCGCGGCCGGGCCGACGCCACGCTGCCCGCCCAGGGCGCCGACCACACCGCCGTGGCCGAGGAGGCCGCCGAATGACGCAGCTGGCCACCTCCGCGAGCGACCACCGCACCCTGATCATGTCCCTGTTCGGGGTGTTCGTCGTCGCCACCCTCGGCATCACCCTGTGGGCCGGCCGCAACAACCGCGACGCCTCCGACTTCTACGCCGGCGGCCGCAGCTTCACCGGCTTCCAGAACGGACTGGCGATCTCCGGCGACTACATGTCCGCCGCGTCCTTCCTCGGCATCACCGGCGCCATCGCGCTCTCCGGCTACGACGGCTTCCTCTACTCGATCGGCTTCCTGGTCGCCTGGCTGGTCGCCCTGCTGCTGGTCGCCGAACCGCTGCGCAACTCCGGCCGCTACACCATGGCCGACGTGCTGGCCTTCCGGATGCGCCAGCGCCCGGTCCGCACCGCCGCCGGCATCTCCACCATCGTGGTGTCGATCTTCTACCTGCTGGCCCAGATGGTCGGCGCCGGCTCGCTGGTCGCCCTGCTGCTCGGCGCCCAGAGCGACTCCGCCAAGCGCTGGACCATCGTCGCGGTCGGCGCCCTGATGGTGCTGTACGTCGTCATCGGCGGCATGAAGGGCACCACCTGGGTGCAGATCATCAAGGCCGTGCTGCTGATCCTCGGCGCCGGGCTGATGACCGTCCTGGTGCTGGCCAAGTTCCACTTCAACCTGTCCGAACTGCTCGGCTCCGCCGCCAAGGCCAGCGGCAGCGGCGACAAGTTCCTGCAACCCGGCCTCAAGTACGGCACCAACGGCACCACCAAGCTCAACTTCCTCAGCCTCGGCATCGCCCTGGTGCTCGGCACCGCCGCGCTGCCGCACATCCTGGTGCGCTTCTACACCGTGCCCACCGCGCGCACCGCCCGGAAGTCGGTGCTCTGGTCGATCGGCATCATCGGCGTCTTCTACCTGATGACGCTCGCCCTCGGCTTCGGCGCCGCCGCCCTGGTCGGCCGCAAGGCGCTGTCCGCCGACAAGTCCGGCAACACCGCGGCCCCGCTGCTCGCCGAACACCTCGGCGGCGGCGCCGGGACCACCGGCGGCGCGGTGCTGCTCGCGGTGATCTCCGCGGTCGCCTTCGCCACCATCCTGGCCGTGGTCGCCGGACTCACCCTGGCGTCCTCGTCCTCCTTCGCCCACGACCTGTACGCCAACGTGATCCGGCGCGGCAAGGCCACCGAGAAGGAGGAGGTGGCCAGCGCCAAGCTCGCCGCGGTGGCGATCGGCGCGGTCGCCATCCTGCTGTCGATCTTCGCCGACAAGCTGAACGCCGCCGCGCTGGTCGCGCTGGCCTTCGCGGTCGCCGCCTCCGCCAACCTGCCCACCCTGCTGTACTCGCTGTTCTGGAAGCGGTTCAACACCACCGGCGCGGTCGCCTCCACCTACGCCGGCCTGATCACCTCCGTCGCCCTGGTGGTCTTCTCCCCGGTGGTCTCCGGCAACGCCAAGGCGCTCGTCCCGAGCGCCTCCTTCGACTGGTTCCCGCTGGAGAACCCCGGCCTGGTCTCCATCCCGGTCGGCTTCCTGGCCGGCGTGATCGGCACCTACCTCTCCCGGGAGAAGGCCGACCCGGCGAAGTACGCTGAACTGGAAGTCCGCTCGCTCACCGGCCTGGGCGCCCACTGAGCGAACACCTCCCCGGCGGTGTCCGGGAGCGGCGTTAAGCTGGCCCGGCCACCGCACGGTGGCCGGGCCAGCGGGCTTTTTCCAGGAAAGGCGGGCGCCGGATGCTCCTCGACACCTACGGCCGGCAGGCCGTCGACCTGCGGGTATCGCTCACCGACCGGTGCAACCTGCGCTGCACCTACTGCATGCCCGAAGAGGGCCTCAACTGGCTCGGCAAGCCCGAACTGCTCACCGACGAGGAGATCGTCCGGCTGGTCGCCCTCGCGGTCGGCTCGCTGGGCGTCCGGGAGGTGCGCTTCACCGGCGGGGAACCGCTGCTGCGGCCCGGGCTGGTGGCGATCATCGCCGCCTGCGCCGCGCTGGAGCCCCGGCCGGAGATCTCGCTCACCACCAACGGCATCGGCCTGGCCCGGATCGCCCCCGCCCTGCGCGACGCCGGCGTCGACCGGGTCAACGTCTCGCTCGACACCCTCGACCCCGACACCTTCGCCCGGCTCACCCGGCGCAAGCGCCACCAGGACGTGCTCGACGGCCTGGCCGCCGCCGAGGCCGCCGGGCTGCGGCCGGTCAAGCTCAACGCCGTCCTGATGCGCGGCGTCAACGACGGCGAGGCCGCCGACCTGCTGGCCTGGGCGATCGAGCACCGCTACCAGCTGCGCTTCATCGAGCAGATGCCGCTGGACGCGCAGCACGGCTGGGACCGCAGCCGGATGGTCACCGCCGAGGAGATCCTCGAACTGCTGCGCACCCGCTTCGAGTTGACCCCCGAACCGGCCGCCGCCCGCGGCGCCGCCCCCGCCGAGCGCTGGCTGGTCGACGGCGGGCCCGCGACGGTCGGCGTGATCGCCTCCGTCACCCGCCCGTTCTGCCGGGCCTGCGACCGCACCCGGCTCACTGCCGACGGCCAGGTCCGCAACTGCCTGTTCGCCACCGGCGAGACCGACCTGCGCGGCGCGCTGCGCTCCGGCGCGGGCGACGCGGAGCTGGCGAAGCTGTGGCGGGCGGCGATGTGGGGCAAGAAGGCCGGCGCGGGCATCGACCGGCCGGAGTTCCTCCAGCCGGAGCGGCCGATGTCGGCGATCGGCGGCTGAGCGCGGCGCTGCCGGGGCCCGGAGCGGGGCTCAGCCGGAGAAGGGCTCGGTCTCCTTGAGGAAGCCGCGGACGGCCAGGAACTGGCTGAGCGAGTCGCGGTGGGCGTCGCAGGCGAGCCAGGTCTTGCGGCGGTCGGGGGTGTGCAGCTTGGGGTTGTTCCAACGCAGGGACCAGGCGGCGAGGTCGCGGCAGCCCTTGGCGGAGCACTTCGGGGGGCCCTCGGGGCTGTCGGGGCCGCCGGGGGGAGTGCCGAAGAGGGGATGCGCGGGGGTGTCCATGCGGTCGATCCTATGTCCGGTCCGGGTCCGGGCATGACGACGCCGGGCAGCCACGGGGGGAGCTGCCCGGCGTCGGTCTGTCGCTCCGACGGGGGATGCGGAGCGCTAAGGAAGTATGGCACGGCGGAAGGGCCGTCGGTGCGCCTGTCCGATGATTAATTTGAGGATCGTCTGAGCTTTCGGGCGGTCATAGCGGCATATGAACGTCCATACCGGACAGCGGATTTGAGGGATTCTCAGTCCTGTGGCTGATTCTCGGCCCCCGCACCGCGACCCCCGGTGCCGCCCGGGCCGAGCATCAGCGGCGTGTCGGGGGAGAAGGCGAAGGTCGACGGCAGGCCAGGGGCGCGCTCGCGGCCCGCGTTGGCGATCAGGACGGCGAAGTAGGGCAGCAGGATGCCGCCGGCCAGCGCGGCGAAGGCCAGCCAGCGCTGGACGTCCCAGAGGACGACGGCGAGCAGGACGCACGCGGTGCGGATCAGCATCGAGACCACGTAGCGGCGCTGGCGCCCCCGGACGTCCTCGCTCAGGCTGCTGCGGGCCCCGGTGATCCGGAAGACCTGGCCGTCGTCCGCGTTCTTGGGCATGTCGTCCCCATCCGTTCCTCGGGTCGGTGCGGCCCTACGGTCGACCACGGTAACCCCGCTGACGCCGACCGGACCCACCCGGGTCCGGCGCGGCGCCCGGCGGGGCGCGCGGGTCGGGCCCGGGTGGGGGTCAGGGCGTGCGGCGCAGGTACTGGACGGGGACCGGGCCGGTCAGCCAGACGCCGTTCGCGGACACCCGGAACTCGTGCCCGTCCCGGGCCATCGCCGCCGCGTCGACCTCCAGGACGACGGGGCGGCCGTGCCGGGAGCCGACCTTGACGGCCGTCCCGGTGTCGGCGGACAGGTGCACGTCCTGCCGGGACATCGGGCGCAGGCCCTCGGCCAGGATGTACCGCAGGGTGCGCTCGGCGGTGCCGTGGAAGAGCACGTCCGGCGGGGTGGCGGCGGGCAGGCCGAGGTCGACCTCGACGGTGTGGCCCTGGCTGGCGCGGATCGAGCAGCCGTCCTCGGAGTAGGCGAAGCGGCGCTTGTTGTTGGTGGCGACCACGTGGTCCAGCTCGGCGCGGCTCAGCGGGCGGCCGTGCCGGGCCAGCGCGGCGAGCAGGGCGTCGACCTCCACCCAGCCCGCCGCGTCCAGGGTGACCCCGATGGCGCCCGGGTCGTGCCGCAGGATGCGGGAGAGCATCTTCGACGTCTTCACGGTGCGTTTCTCGTCCATCGGGGCCCCTCGGGTTCCGGTCGGCTCAGGAGGCCTGGCTGACCGAGCTCATGTTGAAGTCGGGCACCCGGACCGGCGGCATCGCTGCCCGGGTGAACCAGTCGCCCCACTCGCGGGGCAGGCAGCGTTCGGTGCGGCCCACTTCGGTGATCCGGCCGAGCAGGTCGACCGGGGACTCGTTGAAGCGGAAGTTGTTGACGGCGCCGACCACCTCGCCGTTCTCGACCAGGTAGACGCCGTCCCGGGTGAGGCCGGTGAGCAGCAGGGTGGCCGGGTCGACCTCGCGGATGTACCAGAGGCAGGTGAGCAGCAGGCCGCGCTCGGTGCGGGCGACCATCTCGTCCAGGCCCGGCGCGCCGGGGGCGGAGGTCTCCAGCACCAGGTTGTCGACCGGCGGGGTGAGCGGGAGGCCGGCCAGGCCCGCGGAGTGCCGGGTGGTGAGCAGGTTGGCCAGGCGGCCGTCGCGCAGCCAGTCGGTGGCGGCCAGCGGGGAGCCGTTGTCGAACACCGAGTCGTTCTCGCCCGAGGAGTGCGTGAGCACGAACGGGGCGGCCTGCAGGCCCGGCTCGGCCGGGTCGGAGCGCAGGGTCAGCGGCAGCGGGCTGAGCTGCTCGCCGACCCGGCTGCCCCCTCCCGGCCTGGAGAACACCGAGCGGCCCTCCACCGCGTCCCGCGCGCCGGCCGACCAGGACAGGTAGACCATCAGGTCGGCGACGGCGGAGGGCGGCAGCAGCGTCTCGTAGCGGCCGGCGGGCAGGTCGATCCGCTTGCGGCCCCAGCCGAGGCGGCGGGTCAGGTCGGTGTGCAGGGCGGTGACGTCGACGTCGGTGAAGTCCCGGGTGGCGGCGCCGGCCCAGGCGGAGGCGGACAGGTCGGCGGTCTTGGCGTTCAGCTCGACGGTGCCGGTGGGCTGGTCGTGGCGCAGCCGCAGGCCGGTGGAGCTGCCCAGGTAGGAGGTGGTGCGCTCGTGCCGGGCGAAGCCGTACAGCAGCTCGCCGTTGGCCCGGGCCCGGGCGAAGGCCTCGCCGAGGGCGGGCGCGAAGGCGGTGAACACGCCGATGTCGGTGGTCTCGGGGGCCTCGGTGAAGCGCGGGTCGGCGGCCCGGCCCGCGATCAGCGGCTGGGCGTCCTCGGCGGGCTCGGCGGCCCGGGCGGCGGCCTCGGCGGCGCGCACCAGCTGCTCGACCTCGTCGAGCGTGACGGCCTCCTGGGCGACCACGCCGGAGGCGGTGCCGGTGGCGCCGTCCGCGGTGGCGATCACGGTGAGGCGGCGGCCGCGGGTGACGCCGTTGGTGGTCAGGCCGTTGCCGGCCCAGCGCAGGTTGGCGGTGGACTCCTCGTCGGCGATCACCACGCAGCCGTCCGCGCGGGAGAGTTCGAGGGCGCGTTCCACCAGCTCGTGGGGGTGCGTGAGGGACATCAGTGACCCGCCTCCTGCTGGGTGTTGAGGACGTTGACCTGGCGGAACAGCGCGGACGGGCAGCCGTGGCTGACCGCGGCGACCTGGCCCGGCTGGGCCTTGCCGCAGTTGAAGGCCCCGCCGAGCACGTACGTCTGCGGGCCGCCGACGGCGCTCATCGAGCCCCAGAAGTCGGTGGTGGTGGCCTGGTAGGCGAAGTCCTTGACCTGGCCCGCGAGTTCGCCGTTGCGGATGGCGTAGGCGCGCTGGCCGGTGAACTGGAAGTTGTAGCGCTGCATGTCGATCGACCAGGAGCGGTCGCCGACGATGTACAGGCCGTTCTCCACCTGGGAGACCAGGCCCGCGGTGTCCGGTCCGTCGGCGGCCGGCTGGAGCGAGACGTTGGCCATCCGCTGCACCGGCACGTGCGCCGGGGAGTCGGCGTAGGCGCAGCCGTTGGAGCGCTCGAAGCCCTTGAGCTTCGCCATCGGGCGGTCGAGCTGGTAGCCGACCAGGACGCCGTCGCGGATCAGGTCCCAGGACTGGGTGGCGACGCCCTCGTCGTCCCAGCCGATGGTGGCCAGGCCGTGTTCGGCCGTGCGGTCGCCGGTGACGTGCATCAGCTCGGAGCCGTACTTCAGGCTGCCCAGCCGGTCGAAGGTGGCGAACGAGGTGCCCGCGTAGGCGGCCTCGTAGCCGAGCGCGCGGTCCAGCTCGGTGGCGTGGCCGATCGACTCGTGGATGGTCAGCCACAGGTTGGACGGGTCGATCACCAGGTCGTGGCGGCCCGCGGCGACGCTCGGCGCCCGCATCTTCTCGGCCAGCAGCCCGGGCAGCTCGGCGAGTTCGGCGTCCCAGTCCCAGCCGACCCCGCGCAGGTACTCCCAGCCGCGGCCCGCGGGCGGGGCGATGGTGCGCATCGAGTCGAAGGCGCCGGTGCGCTCGTCCACGCTGGTGGCCTCCAGCCAGGGGTGCAGGCGCACCCGCTGCTGGGTCGTCACGGTGCCCGCGGTGTCCGCGTAGAACTTGTTCTCCTGCACCGTCAGCACCGCGGCCGACACGTGCGAGACGCCGTCGGCGGCCAGCAGCCGGGCGGACCAGTCGGCCAGCAGGCCGGTCTTCTCCGCGTCCGGCACGTCGAACGGGTTCACCTCGTACGCGGAGACCCACTCGGCGGCCGGGTACACCGGCTCCGGGGCCAGCTCGACCCGCTCGGCGGAGCCCGCGGCGCGGCTGATGCCGCCCGACAGCCGGGCCACCGCCACCGCCTGCTCGGCCACCGCGGCCGCCGCCTCCGGCGTCAGGTCGACGCCCGCCGCGAAGCCCCAGGCGCCGTCCAGCAGGACCCGGACGGCGAAGCCCAGCTGCACCGTGTCCGACGAGCCGGCCGGCCGGGCGTCCCGCAGCCGCCAGGACGCCGAACGGACCCGCTCCAGGCGGAAGTCGGCGTGCGACACCCCCAGCTGCCGGGCCCGCGAGAGGGCCGCGTCCGCCAGCGGGCGCAACGGGTAGGAGAGGAACTGAGGATCCAGCGCGGAGGGGGGCATCGGGCTCCCTGGGTCGAGGGTCGGACGCGGCGGGCCGCCCCCGGCCGAGGGCGCACCCGCTCGCATCATCCCCGGCCGCAGGGCGTACGGCCAGCCAATATTCGCCGCGCCGCGCTGACGACCCGTCAGAACGGCGTTACGCCAGGGCCTCCCACCAGCCGTCCAGCTCCGGCGGGTTGGCCACCTCGACCCGCTGCCCCGGCCGCGGCACGGCCAGCGGCACGGCCTGGGCCTTGGCCTCCGCGAGCAGCCGCTCCACCGGCTCCGCCCAGCGGTGCGGCGCCAGGTTGAAGGTGCACCAGTGGATCGGCAGCAGCAGCCCGCCGCGCAGCTCCAGGTGCGCCCGCACCGCCTCCTCCGGGTTCAGGTGGATGTCGGCCCAGGCGTCGTCGTACGCGCCGATCGCCATCAGCGCCGCGTCGAACGGGCCGTGCTGCTCGCCGATCCGGGCGAAGCCCTCGAAGTAGCCGGAGTCGCCGGTGAAGAACACCTTGCGCTCCGGGCCGGCCACCACCCAGGAGCCCCACAGCGTGGTGTTGCGGGCCAGGCTGCGGCCGGAGAAGTGGTGCGCGGCGGTCAGCGTCAGCGTCAACTCGCCGAGCGTGCAGGTCTCGTCCCAGTCCAGCTCGATGATCCGGTGCTCCGGCACGCCCCAGCGGCGCAGGTGGCCGCCGATGCCCAGCGGCACCGCGAACGGCGCCGACTGCAGCTCGACCAGGCGGCGCACGGTGGCCATGTCCAGGTGGTCGTAGTGGTCGTGCGAGATCAGCACCGCGTCCACCTGCGGGAGTTCGGCCAGCTCGACCGGCACCGGGTGCAGCCGCTTCGGGCCGGTCAGCTGCGAGGGCGAGCAGCGGTCCGACCAGATCGGGTCCACCAGCACCCGGCAGCCGTCCAGTTCCAGCAGCGCCGAGGCGTGCCCGAACCACGTCACCGCGACGCCCTCGGACGCCCCGCCGGACACCTCCGGCACCGCCAGCGGCACCGGCGCGGCCGGGACCCGGCCCTCCTTCTCGAACAGCATCCGGCGCAGCGTCGCTGAGTCGGGCCGGCCCGGTGCCCCGGCGGACACCTCGGACGGCGCGTTGTGGAACACCCCGTCGCGGTACTGCGGGGACGCCCGCAGCCGCAGGTCCGACGCGTCCGGACGGCGCCCGAACTGGGCCGGGACCTCGCGCAGCGCCCACGCCGCCGCGCCCGCCAGGGCCAGCGCCGCCAGCGCCGCCAGCCTGCGGCGACCGGTCCGGTCAGGGTGTGCACCACTCATTGCGTCCGCTCCGATCGGCTCGCCCGGAATCGGCGCCCCGGGCTCTCCGGAACACCTTCGGGGCAACGCCCGCGACCTGCGCGGCGTTCCCCGCCCCCTGGATGACTCCATTGTGGAGATGCGACAGTTCTCGTCGGACGCCCCTGTCGGAGGCCGCTTCGTCCGCGCTCGCACCCTACCGATAGCGTCGCAGGTGAACTGCGCGCGCAGCCGCGGACGCACAACGTACGCACATCGAGAGAAGAGGTGGACCCTTGAGCCGCTCGGTACTGGTCACCGGAGGTAACCGGGGCATCGGCCTGGCCATCGCCCAGAGCTTCGCCGAGGCGGGCGACAAGGTCGCCATCACCAGCCGGAGCGGCGAGGTCCCGGCGGAACTCGCCAAGTACGACGTGCTGGCCGTCCGCGCCGACATCACCGACGCCGCGCAGGTCGACGCCGCCTTCACCGAGATCGAGGCCGCCCACGGCCCGGTCGAGGTGCTGGTCGCCAACGCCGGCATCACCAAGGACACCCTGCTGCTGCGGATGTCCGAGGACGACTTCAGCTCCGTCCTGGACACCAACCTCACCGGCACCTTCCGGGTCGTCAAGCGCGCCGCGGCGAAGATGCTGCGGGCCCGCAAGGGCCGGGTCGTGCTGATCTCCTCGGTGGTCGGCCTCAGCGGCTCCGCCGGGCAGGCCAACTACGCCGCCTCCAAGGCCGGCCTGGTCGGCTTCGCCCGCTCGCTGGCCCGCGAGCTCGGCTCCCGCAGCATCACCGTCAACGTGGTGGCGCCCGGCTTCGTCGACACCGACATGACGGCGGTGCTCAGCGAGGAGCGCCGCCAGGAGATCGTCTCCGGCGTCCCGCTGGGCCGCTACGCCGCCCCCGCCGAGATCGCCTCGGCCGTGCGGTTCCTGGCCTCCGACGAGGCCGCGTACATCACCGGAGCCGTCGTTCCCGTCGACGGCGGATTGGGCATGGGTCACTGACCATGACTGGAATTCTCGAAGGCAAGCGCATCCTGATCACCGGTGTGCTGATGGAGTCCTCCATCGCCTTCCACACCGCGAAGCTGGCCCAGGAGCAGGGCGCCGAGATCATCCTCACCGCCTTCCCCCGGCCCAGCCTCACCGAGCGCATCGCCAAGAAGCTGCCCAACCCCGTCAAGGTCCTGGAGCTCGACGTCTCCAACGCGGAGCAGCTGGCCGGCATCGCCGACCAGGTCCGCGAGCACCTGCCCACCCTCGACGGCATCGTCCACTCGATCGGCTTCGCGCCGCAGGACGCCCTCGGCGGCAGCTTCCTGGACACCCCGTGGGAGTCCGTGGCCACCGCGATGCACGTCTCCGCGTACTCGTTCAAGTCGCTCACCACGGCGCTGCTCCCGCTGATGCAGGACGGCGGCTCGGTGGTCGGCCTGACCTTCGACGCGCAGTTCGCCTGGCCGCAGTACGACTGGATGGGCCCGGCGAAGGCCGCCCTGGAGTCGACCAACCGGTACCTGGCCCGCTACCTGGGCTCGCGCGACATCCGCTGCAACCTGGTCTCGGCCGGCCCGATCGGGTCGATGGCCGCGAAGTCGATCCCCGGCTTCCCGGACCTCGCCGCGACCTGGGACTCCCGCTCCCCGCTCAAGTGGGACCTCACCGACCCGGAGCCGGCCGGCCGCGGCGTCGTCGCGCTGCTCAGCGACTGGTTCCCGAAGACCACCGGCGAGATCGTCCACGTGGACGGCGGCCTGCACGCGATCGGGGCGTAAGCGCTCCGCCCCGCGGGGCCCGGTGACCGCACGCGTCGCCGGGCCCCGCGGGCGTTCGGGCGGCGCGGGGCGCGGGAACGCCCGCGGGGGCTAGCGGTTCTCGGCCTTGCAGAAGCCGATCGCCCGGCCCGCCTCGTCGGCGGCCTTCTCCGGGTCGCCGGCCCGGATCGCGTCGAGGATCGCGGCGTGCGGGACCCAGCGGTGCGGGAGCAGGTCGGGGCCGACGTCGTGCCGCAGGTGGGCGCGCAGGACCTCGCCGAGGTCGGCGTAGACGGCGGCCAGGACGTCGTTGTGGGCGGCGGCGACCACGGCCTGGTGGAAGGCGGCGTCGGCCTGGATGAAGTCCTCGGGGACGCCGGCGTGCCAGGCGGCGTCGCGGCGGGCGAGCGCGGCGTCGAGGAGTTCGAGGTCGCGCGCGGTGCGGCGGAGGGCGGCGAAGCCGGCGGCGGAGGTCTCCAGGGTGGAGCGGAGCTCGGCGACCTGGTCCTGGTCGGCGTCGGCGAACCGGCGGTGCAGGACGCCCGCGAGCTCGCTGGTGGCCAGGACGTAGGTGCCGGAGCCCTGGCGGATGTCGAGCAGCCCGTTGTGGGCGAGGGCCCGGACGGCCTCGCGGACGGTGTTGCGGGCCACGCCGAGCTGGTCGACGAGCTCCGCTTCGGTGGGGATGCGGGAACCCACCGGCCACTCGCCGGAGGTGATCTGGGCCCGGAGCTGGGCGATCACCTGGTCGGAGAGCGGGGTGCGGCGGGTGGTCGACAGCGCCAAGGTCGTGCTCCTTCTGTGGTCCACGTCATCAGGATACCGGGGTGCGGTAAGTCATCCCATGATTCTATGATTGCGCCATGTCTACCGCAGCAGACCCCGCCGCCACCGAGACCGGGAGCCGCCCACCCGCCGCCCCGTCCACCGAGAAGACCACCCCCGGGGCCGTCGCCCCCGCCGCCGTGCGCAACGGCGCCGCCGTCCTGCTCGCCGTCGCGGTGGCCGCCGCCGCGGTGAACCTGCGCCCCGTGGTCACCAGCCTCGGCGCGCTGCTCGACCCGGTCCGCGACGGGCTCGGGATGAGCGCCACGACGGCCGGCCTGCTGGCCGCGGTGCCGCCGCTGTGCTTCGCGCTGCTCGGCGTCTGCGCCCCCGGCCTGGCCCGCCGGATGGGGCCGATCGCCGTGGTGACGGCCGCCATGGCCGCGATCGCGGCGGGCGTGCTGGCCCGCTCGTTCACCGGCTCCGCCGTGGTGTTCCTGCTGCTGACCGCGCTGGCGCTGGCCGGGGTGGCACTGGCGAACGTGCTGATCCCGGTGGTGATCAAGCGGTACTTCCCGGACCGGGTGGCGCCGATGATCGGCCTCTACTCGATGTCGCTGTCGGTGGGCACCTCGCTGGCCGCCGCCACCACCGTGCCGCTGACGAACGCGATGGGCGGCGACTGGCGGCTCGGCCTGGGCGTCTGGGGCCTGCTCGCACTGGTCGCGCTGCTGGTCTGGCTGGGGGTGCTGTTCGCCCGCCGGGAGAAGTCCGGCCCGGCGACCGCGACAGCGGCGGCGGGCCCGGCGGCCGCGCACGTCAAGCTGCCGATCCTGCGCAGCCGCACCGCGTGGGCGCTGGCCGCGTTCTTCGGCCTGCAGTCCACCAGCGCGTACAGCGCGATGGGCTGGCTGCCGAAGATCTACCACGACGCCGGGGTCTCGGAGTCCGCGTCCGGCGTGCTGCTGGCCCTGGTGATGGCGGTCAGCGTGCCGGTCTCCTTCCTGCTGCCGAACCTGGCCGCCCGGCGCGGCGACCAGCGGCTGTACGTGGTGGTGCTCGGCCTGGCCGGGATCGCCGGCTTCCTCGGGCTGATGTTCGCGGCCGGCACCGTGCCGTGGCTGTGGGCGGTGCTGGTCGGCCTGTCCATGTGCGCGTTCCCGCTGGCGCTGACCATGCTCGGCCTGCGCGCCCGCACCCCGGGCGGGGTGACCCAGCTGTCGGCGTTCGCGCAGAGCCTGGGCTACCTGATCTCCATCCCGGGCCCGATCCTGATGGGCGCGCTCTACCAGAGCACCGGCCGCTGGTACCTGCCGCTGGGCCTGCTCGCGCTGCTGCTGGTGCCGCAGATGCTGGTCGGCCTGCGCGCGGCCAGGGCCCGGCACATCGAGGACGAGGCCGTCCGTTAGGCTCGGCGCCATGCCAGTACTGGACCCGAACCCGCAGGGCGGGCAGAAGAAGCTGCTGCAGATGCTCGGCCTGATCGCCGCCATCGTCGTGGTCATCGCCGTCGTGGCGACGGTGGCGCAGGCGATGGGCTGAACCGCCGCCCCGGGGCGGCTCCGGAGGCACCGCCACCCGCAGGGGTGGCAGCTTCCCGGACCACGCGACCGGACGGCGGTTTTCTGCGAAGCTCTAGGGGTATGAGCGCCGACACCCCTCGTAGGATCATCGTCCTCCGCCACGCCCGGGCCGACTGGCCCAACCAGGTCAGCGACCACGACCGCCCGCTCGCCGACCGCGGCCGCGGCCAGGCCGTCGACGCGGGCCGCTGGCTGGCGGACTCCGGGGTCAACCCCGACCACGTGCTGTGCTCCACCGCGCTGCGGACCAGGGAGACCTGGAAGCTGGTCGCCCACGAGCTGCCCAAGCGGGCCCGGAAGACGGTCTACGAGGACCGGGTGTACGAGGCCCAGCCCGGCCGGCTGATCGAGGTGATCCAGGAGACCCCCGACGAGCACGCCGACCTGCTGCTGGTCGGCCACAACCCCGGCGTGCTCGGCCTCACCCAGGTGCTGGCCGGCGACGAGGGCGACACCGAGGCGCTCAACCGGCTGCGCCTGAACGGCTTCCCGCCCGCCGCGGTCGCCGTGCTCAGCTTCGGGGGCCCGTGGAAGCTGGTCGAGCCCGGAGTGGCCCGGCTCGACTCGTACTTCATGCCGCAGGACTGATCCGCGTCGGTTCAGTCCTCGGTGGGCGTGCCGTCCAGCTCGTCGGCCGCCTCGACCTCCTCGCGGGTCACCCCGAGCAGGTACAGCACGGTGTCCAGGAACGGCACGTTCACCGCGGTGTCGGCCTGCTCGCGGACCACCGGCTTGGCGTTGAACGCGACGCCGAGACCGGCCGCGTTCAGCATGTCGAGGTCGTTGGCCCCGTCGCCGATCGCCACCGTCTGCTCCAGCGGCACCCCGGCCCGCTCGGCGAACCGGGCCAGCCAGCGGGCCTTGCCGGCCCGGTCGACGATCTCGCCGGTCACCCGGCCGGTGAACTTCCCGTCCGCGATCTCCAGCGTGTTGGCGGCCGCGAAGTCCAGGCCCAGGCGCTCCACCAGGTGGTCGGTGACCTGGGTGAACCCGCCGGAGACGATCGCCACCTGGTAGCCGAGCCGCTTCAGGGTGCGGATCAGCGTCCGGGCGCCCGGGGTCAGCCGGACCTCGGCGCGGACCTTCTCGGTGATCGCCGCGTCCAGCCCGGCCAGCAGCGCCACCCGGGCCCGCAGCGACTCGGCGAAGTCCAGCTCGCCGCGCATCGCCTGCGCGGTCACCGCGGCGACCTGCTCCTCGCAGCCCGCGTGGGCCGCGAACAGCTCGATCACCTCGTCCTGGATCAGCGTGGAGTCCACGTCCATCACCACCAGGCGCTTGGCCCGCCGGTGCAGGCCCGCCCGGACCACCGCGATGTCCACCCGCTGGACCGCGGCCTCCACCGCCAGCACCGCGCGCAGCTCCTCGGTCGGCACCCCCGAGATGGTCAACTCCACGGCCGTCACCGGGTACTTGGCGAGGCGGAAGACCCGGTCGATGTTGCCGCCGGCCTCCGACACCCGGGTCGACAGCGCGGCCACCGCGGCCGCCGTCAGCGGGTGGCCGAGCACCGTCACGTGCGAACGGCCCTCGCCGCGCGAGCGGTTGTCGCCGGTGCCGGAGATGATCTCGGCCTGGAGCTTGTGCTCCTCCGCCCAGCGGTGCACCGTCACCCGCAGCGCGCCCTCGGCACCCGGCGCGGCCGGGGGAGTGACCAGCGCGCACAGCGTTATCCGGCCACGGGTCACCACCTGCTCGATGTCGATCACCTCGACGTCGAAGCCGGCGAGCCGGTCGAACAGGCCCGCGGTGATCCCGGGGCGGTCCTTGCCGAACACCTTGACCAGCAGCGTGCGCTCGGCGTCGGTGCTCACGGGCGGCGCGGCGGAAAGGGCCTGAGCGGCCGGATCAGTTGCGTTCATGGTGCCCCCCACGCTACCCGGCCCGCCCCCGTCCCGATCGCGGGCGTCCGCGAGGTGGGACGCCCGCCGGGCCGCCGCTCGGCACCCGCCCGGCACCCGCCCGGCACCCGCCCGCGGCCCCGCCCGCCGCCCTGCCCGAGCCCCGTGGGAAGCCCCGCCGCGGGCCCCGGCACCGTCCCGACCTGGTTGCCGACCGGTCACAGAAGCCCGGCCCGACTTCCGAGTACACCGGCGGGGCTGGAATGATTCCCCCGTCAGATGCAACATCCTGGGGGACCGGAGAGCGGGGCGGGCGGAGAGTTGCCGCAACTCGTACTAGAAATCGACGGCCGGCAGCGGGTACTCGAACCCGGCCGTGCCTACACCATCGGCCGTGATCCGGCCTCGGACTTCCCGTTCGACGACGCCAGGGTCTCCTGGCGGCACGCCAGCCTGAGCTTCGACGGCGCCACCTGGCAGTTCACCGACCACGGCTCCACCAACGGCACCTTCGTCGCCGGGGCCCGGGTCGCCCAGAGCGCGGTCCACCCCGGCACCGTCGTGCACCTCGGCAACGGCCAGAACGGGCCCCGGCTCGCCTTCACCGCGCCGGCCGCCGCCTCCGCCCCGCAGGGCGGCAGCATCCACGAGGCCGCCACCAGCCGGGCCCCCGGCCCGCAGCAGGGCCAGGCCCCGTACCAGCAGCAGCAGTTCGGCCCCGGGCCGGCCGCCGCGGCGCAGGGCCACCGGCCGCCGCCGGTCGAGCAGCCGATCCCGCAGGGCTGGGACGCACCCACCCCGCGCCCCGGCTTCCCGCAGCAGCAGGTCGCCGCGCCGGCCCCGCAGCAGTTCCAGCCGCCGCAGCCGCAGTTCCAGCAGCAGCCGCCGGTGCAGCAGCAGTTCCCGCCGCAGCAGCCCGCGCAGCCGCAGCCGGTGCACCAGCAGCAGGGCGGGCAGCAGCCGGGCGCCTCGGTCGGCGGGCTCGGCAACCCGACGATGATCCGCAGCCTGGCCGGCGGCCGCACCATCCGGATCGGCCGCGCGCTCGACAACGACATCGTGGTCTCCGACCTCCAGGTCTCCCGCCACCACGCCGAGCTGCGCCAGCTCCCGGACGGCCGCTGGGAGATCGTCGACCTCGGCAGCCACAACGGGATCTTCCTCAACGGCCAGCCCACCCGCCGCCAGCTGATGGGCCCGCAGGACCGGCTCACCGTCGGCCACTCCTCCTTCGTGCTGGTCGGCGACCAGCTCCAGGAGTTCGTCGACGACGGCGCGGTCTCCTTCTCCGCCCACCACCTGACCGTCGAGGTCGAGTTCAAGGGCGGCAAGAAGGTCCTGCTCAACGACGTCAGCTTCTCCGTCCCGGAGAAGTCCCTGGTCGCGGTGATCGGCCCGTCCGGCTCCGGCAAGTCCACCCTGCTGCGCGCCCTCACCGGCTACCGCCCCGCCGACCGCGGCGACGTGCTCTACGACGGCCGCAACCTGTACCGCCAGTTCGCCGAACTGCGCTCCCGGATCGGCCTGGTCCCGCAGTCCGAGATCCTGCACAAGGAACTCACCGTCCGCACCGCCCTCAAGTACGCGGCCCGGCTGCGCTTCCCCGGCGACACCGAGGCCGCCGAGCGCGACCGCCGGATCGACGAGGTGCTGTACGAGCTGCGCCTCGACAAGCGCGCCGACAACCGGATCACCGCGCTCTCCGGCGGCCAGCAGAAGCGCGTCTCGGTCGCCCTGGAGCTGCTCACCAAGCCCTCGCTGATCTTCCTGGACGAGCCCACCTCCGGCCTCGACCCGGGCATGGACCGCGAGGTCATGCAGACCCTGCGCGGCCTCGCCGACGACGGCCGCACCGTCCTGGTGGTCACCCACTCGGTCGCCGAACTCGCGCTCTGCGACCGGCTGCTGGTGATGGCCCCCGGCGGCTCGGTGGCCTACTTCGGCCCGCCCGGCGAGGCCCTGCACTTCTTCGGCTACGAGACCTGGGCCGACGTCTTCCAGGCGTTCGAGAACTACCCGGACCACGACTGGGCCGGCCGCTACCGCAACTCCGTCCACTACCGGCAGTACTCGGCCAACGTGGACGCCGCGGTCTCCCAGGTGCAGCAGCCCAACGCGCTCAACCAGCTGCGCCCGCCCAAGCCGCAGAGCTGGGGCTCCCAGCTGTGGACGCTGATCCGCCGCTACCTGGCGGTGATCGCCTCCGACAAGGGCTTCATCGCGCTGTCCCTGCTGCTCCCCCTGGTGCTCGGCGCGGTCTCCGCCGTCATCCCCAGCAAGTGCGGCCTGGCGCCCTGCGCCAGCGGCCGCAACGACATCGCCCGGCTGATCCTGATGGTCGTCGCGTTCTCCGCCTGCCTGTCCGGCTCGGCGAACTCGGTCCGCGAACTCATCAAGGAACGCGCGATCTACGAACGGGAACGCGCCACCGGCCTGTCCCGCTCCGCCTACCTGACCTCGAAGTTCATCGTGCTCGGCGCGATCAGCTTCCTGCAGGGCGGCATCATCTCGGCGATCGCCTTCAAGGTCCGCAAGCTCCCCGCCGAGGGCCTGCTCCTCAAGCACCTGCCCGCGGTCGAGATGTCCGTCGGCGTGATCCTGCTCAGCTTCACCTCGATGATGGTGGGCCTGGCGATCTCCTCGCTGGTCAAGACCGCCGAGAAGACCATGCCGCTGCTGGTCATGTTCGCCATCGTCCAGATGGTCTTCACCGGCGCCATCTTCCAGCTCTTCGACAAGCCCGGCCTCGAGCAGCTCGGCTGGCTGATGCCCGCCCGCTGGGGCGTCGCCGCCAGCGGCAACACGCTCGACCTCGCCCACGTCTCACCCGTGGTGGTGGTCAAGCCCCCGGAGACGCCCCCGCTGGACTCCATCTGGGACCACTCCGCGGGCATGATGTTCCTCAACTGGACCGTCATGATCGTCATCTCGGTGGGCATCGGACTGGCGGTCCAGCGCTTCCAGAAGCGGCACGAACCCGAGGTCATGCAGAACGGCTGACCCGCGGCGCGCACGGCGAGGGGCCCCTCCGGGGGCCCTTCGGCGTTCCCGGGGCCGCCGGACCGGGGCCCTCCGCCCTAGGTCTCCCGCCCGAGGTGGCAGCCGTGACCGCGGCGGTAGCGTGGGCGGCATGGACAGTCCCGGGTGCGACCCGTCGTTGCAGGCGATCGAGGCGGTCAGCGCCGCGGTGCTGGCGATGTCCCGGCCGCTGGAGGTCCGGGAGGTGCTGCGCCGGATCACCGCCTCCGCCCGCACCCTGCTGGGCGCCGAGTACGCCGCGCTGGGGCTGCCGGACGACCACGGCGGGTTCGCCCAGTTCGTGGTCGACGGGGTGAGCGACGAGCAGTGGCGGGCGATCGGCCCGCTGCCCCGCCAGCACGGCGTGCTGGCCTCGATGCTGCACGACCGCGAACCGACCCGGCTGACGGACGTCCGCACCGCCCCCGCCTTCGGCGGCTGGCCGGACGCCCACCCGGACATGACCGACTTCCTCGGGATGCCGATCATGGACGAGGACGAGATCGCCGGCGCCCTGTTCCTGGCCAACAAGCCCGGCGGCTTCACCGACCACGACGAGGAACTGCTGCGGATCCTGGTCGCGCACGCCGCCCTCGCCCTCGGCAACGCCCGGCTCTACGAGCGCAGCCGCGAACTCACCCTCTCCGGCGAGCGTGCCCGGATCGCCCACGACCTGCACGACGCCGTCTCGCAGAAGCTGTTCTCGCTGCGCCTGACCGCCCGCGCCGCCGCCAAGCAGGTCGACCGCGACCCGGCCCGGGCCCGCGAGAACCTCGCCGAGGTGGCCCGGCTGGCCGCCGAGGCCGCCGACGAACTGCGCGCCGTGGTGGTCGAACTGCGCCCCGCCGCGCTGGAGGAGGACGGCCTGGTGGCCACCCTCGCCTCGCAGGCCCAGGTGCTGGACCGGGCGCACAGCGCCGCGGTGGCCTTCACCGCCACCGGCGTCCGCGCGCTGCCCGCCGCCCAGGAGGCGGCCGTGCTGCGGGTCGCCCAGGAGGCGCTGCACAACGCGCTGCGGCACGCCGGCGCCGGCCGCGTCACGGTCACCCTCACCGGCACCCCGCCGCGCGGCGCGAAGCTGACCGTCCGCGACGACGGCCGCGGCTTCGACCCGGAGTCGGTGCGCCGGGCCGGCCGGCACCTCGGCCTGGTGTCGATGCGCGACCGGGCCGCCGCGGTCGGCGGCCGGCTGTCCCTGGAGTCCGCCCCGGGCCGGGGCACCCTGGTCGAACTGGAGGTCCCCGGTGCCTGACACCGCGTCACCGATCCGCGTGCTGCTGGTGGACGACCACCAGGTGGTCCGGCGCGGCCTGCGCACCTTCCTGGAGGTGCAGGACGACATCGAGGTGGTCGGCGAGGCCGCGGACGGCGAGCAGGCCGTCGAGCGGGCCGCCGACCTCGCCCCCGACGTGGTCCTGATGGACCTCAAGATGCCCAAGGTCGACGGCATCGAGGCGCTGCGCCTGCTGCGCGAACGCGGCAGCACCGCCCGGGTGCTGATCGTCACCAGCTTCACCGAGCACCGCACCATGGTCCCGGCGCTGCGCGCGGGCGCGGCCGGCTACGTGTACAAGGACGTCGACCCGGAGGCGCTGGCCGGGGCGATCCGCTCGGTGCACGCCGGCCACGTGCTGCTCCAGCCCGAACTCGCCGCCGCCCTGCTCGCCGAGGACGTCCCGGCCCCGCCGCAGGGCCGCGGCGGCACCCTCACCGACCGCGAGCGCGAGGTGCTCTCGCACATCGCCGACGGCCGCTCCAACCGGGAGATCGCCCGCTCGCTGCACCTGTCGGAGAAGACCGTCAAGACGCACGTCTCCAACATCCTGATGAAGCTGGACGTCGCCGACCGCACCCAGGCCGCGCTGTGGGCGGTCCGCAACCAGGGCTGAGCGCCCGTCGGCCCCGACGCTCAGCCCCGCCGCTCGTCCACGGCCGCGTTGTGCGCCGCCACCTGGGCCCGCCGGGCGGTGCGCTCCAGCGGGGCCAGGGCGTCCCGCCGGGCGGCCATCTCGGAGGCGGAGACCGCCGCCCCGTGCCCGCCCGCGGCGATGTGCAGCAGCGCGGACACCTGCCGGGCCGACTCCAGCACCCGCACCGCGCGCTGCGGGTAGCCGGGCGCCAGCGCCTCGCGGTGGCCGCGCCGCCGGAAGGACTCCAGCGCCCGCAGCGTCTCCGGCCCGGCCCCGGCCACGTCCAGCCGGGCCAGCACCGCGGTGGCCTGCCGCAGCCCGTCGGCGAGTTCGCGCTCGGCCTCGTCCAGCGAGGGCACGTCGGCGGGCAGCGCGTCGTTCACCGGCAGGCACTGCCACAGCACCCGCACGCCCTGGTCGCCGGCCGGCCCGTACACCTCGACCTCCGGCACCAGCCCGTACGGGACGCCGACCGCCAGGACGGCCTCGCCGGCGCCCAGCGCCAGCGAGTTGAAGGCCGGCGGCCCGGTCAGCCCGAGCGGGTGCCCGGCCACCGGGAGGGCGAGCCGAAAGCCCTTCGCGCCCATGACGCGCAGCCGTCCCAGCGCCCAGGTCAGGCCGTGCAGCGAGTCCGGGGCCTCGCCGGGCAGGCCGGTCACCCGGTGGGCGTCGTCGGTGCCCTGGACGGCGGCGGCCGCGTCGTCGGGGGAGGCGGCGCCGGTCAGCAGCGCGTTCCCCCAGGCGGTGAGCCGCCCCGAACGGGGTTCTTGGTACGGATTGTCGGCAGGAGTGGCGAGCATCGGACCAGCCTACGGACAAGCGCGCCGGGCGGGTGGCGTAGGTTTGGCCTGACACAGGTGGACCGCACCCCGAGGACCTCACGCCCAGGTCCCACGGACGGCCGGATTCTTGCATTTGGGGAAGGCGTAGGCATGAGCGACGTGCTGGAGCTGGTGGACGTTTCCGTGGTCCGGGAGGGGCGCGCGCTCGTCGATCACGTGTCCTGGTCGGTCAAGGAGGGCGAGCGCTGGGTGGTGCTCGGTCCGAACGGAGCGGGCAAGACCACGCTGCTCCAGATCGCCGGCGCCTACCTGTTCCCGAGCTCCGGCGAGGCCGTGGTGCTCGGCGAGAAGCTCGACCAGGTCGACGTGTTCGAGCAGCGCGCCCGGATCGGCCTGGCCAGCGCCGCGATGTACGACAAGCTGCCGGTCGGCCAGACCGTGCTGGAGACGGTGCTGACCGCCGCGTACGGGCAGACCGTGCACGGCAAGGAGACCTACGAGGAGCCGGACGAGGCCCGCGCCCTGGTGCTGCTCGACCTGCTCGGCATGGCCGCCTTCACCGGCCGCAAGTTCGGCACCCTCTCCGAGGGCGAGCGCAAGCGCACCCTGATCGCCCGCGCCCTGATGACCGACCCCGAGCTGCTGCTGCTCGACGAGCCCGCCGCGGGCCTCGACCTCGGCGGCCGCGAGGACCTGATCCGCCGCCTCGCCGCGCTCGCCCAGGACGAGTACGCGCCGTCCATGGTGATGGTCACCCACCACGTCGAGGAGATCGTCCCCGGCATGACCCACGTGCTGATGATCCGTCAGGGCAAGGTGATGACGGCCGGTCCGATCGAGAGCACCCTCACCGCCCGCAACCTGTCGCACTGCTTCGGCCTGCCGCTGACCCTCGAACAGCGCGGCGACCGGTGGACCGCGCAGGGCCTCCCGCTCGGCTGAATCGCGCCGCCGGGGCGAACGGCGGGAACCGGTCGTACACACGGCCGGTTTCCGCCGCCCCACCTGCGGGAAGCTACGCGGGGAGAGACCCGACTTCCCTAGGATGGAGCCCGTGGACAGCTGGATCTGGTGGCTGCTGCTCGCCGTCGCGCTGGGCATTCCGCTGGTGGTCACCGCGATGCCCGAGTTCGCCATGTTCGCGGTCGGCGCCGGCGCCGCCGCGCTGACGGCCGGTCTGGGCGGCGGCACGGTCCCGCAGTTCCTGGTGTTCGTCGGGGTCTCGGCCGCGCTGCTGGTGTTCGTCCGCCCGATCGCCTACCGCCAGCTCAAGAAGGGCCCGGGCTACCGCACGGGCGTGGAGGCGCTGACCGGCGCCACCGCAGTGGTACAGGAAACAGTCGACGGGGGAGAGGGCGGACGGATCAAGCTCAACGGCGAGATCTGGTCGGCCCGCGCGCTCCACCCGGGCTCGGTGTTCGAGCCGGGGCAGCAGGTCGACGTCGTCGAAATCCAGGGCGCCACCGCCCTGGTCGTCTAGGGGAGAAGCGTTGGAACCCGTCCTCATCGTCCTGATCGTCCTGGTCGTGGTGGCCTTCATCGCCCTGATCAAGACGATCCAGGTGATCCCGCAGGCCAGCGCGGCGATCGTGGAGCGCTTCGGCCGCTACACCCGCACCCTGAGCGCCGGCCTGAACATCGTGGTCCCGTTCATCGACACCATCCGCAACCGGATCGACCTGCGCGAGCAGGTCGTCCCGTTCCCGCCGCAGCCCGTCATCACCTCGGACAACCTGGTCGTCAACATCGACACCGTCATCTACTACCAGGTGACCGACCCGCGGGCCGCGACCTACGAGGTGGCCAGCTACATCCAGGCCATCGAGCAGCTCACCGTCACCACCCTGCGCAACATCATCGGCTCGATGGACCTCGAGTCCACCCTGACCTCCCGCGAGGTCATCAACGCCGGCCTGCGCGGCGTCCTGGACGAGGCCACCGGCCGCTGGGGCATCCGGGTCAACCGGGTCGAGCTGAAGGCGATCGAGCCGCCGACCTCCATCCAGGACTCGATGGAGAAGCAGATGCGCGCCGACCGCGACAAGCGCGCCGCGATCCTCACCGCCGAGGGCGCCCGGCAGGCCCAGATCCTGCGCGCCGAGGGCGAGAAGCAGGCCGCCGTCCTCCAGGCCGAGGGCGAGGCGCAGGCCGCCGTCCTCAAGGCCGACGGCGAGGCCGCCGCGATCCGCACCGTCTTCGAGGCCATCCACGAGGGCGACGCCGACCAGAAGCTGCTCGCCTACCAGTACCTGCAGACCCTGCCCGAGCTCGCCAAGGGCGACGCCAACAAGCTGTGGATCATCCCCAGCGAGGTCGGCGACGCGCTCAAGGGCCTCGGCGGCGCCTTCCAGGGCGTCACCGGCGGCGGCGCCACCCCGGCCGCCCCCGCCGTCCCGCCGCCGGCCGCCCGCGTCCCGGTCGACCCGGCCGCCGGTCCGCGCCCGGTGGACACCGAGAACAAGACCGCCCGCCCCCGGGTCGAGCCCACCCGCGAGTACCCCAAGATCGACGAGTAACCCGACGAGCAACCCGCAGCGCCCCGACGGGCCCCGGCCGACCCCGCGTCGACCGGGGCCCGTCCGCGTCCGCGTCTGCGTCTGCGTTCGGGGCCGGGCCGGGGCCGGGGTTGGGGTTGGGGTTGGGGCCGCCCGGCCCGGGTTTCTCGCATCGCGGAACGTATGTCCACCGTCCGGACGACCCTGGCCAAGCCGCGCACCGCTCCGGCATGATCGACCGGCGCATGACAGCAGCCAACGAGGGGGAAGCCAATGACGCTGTGGGAGATGACCGCCGTCCTGCTGGCCGGGATCGCGGCCGGAGCCATCAACACCATCGTCGGCTCCGGCACCCTGATCACCTTCCCCGTCCTGCTCGCCGTCGGCCTGCCCCCCGTCACCGCCAACGTCTCCAACTCGCTGGGCCTGGTGCCCGGTTCACTGGCCGGCGCGATCGGCTACCGGGCCGAACTCGCCGGACAGCGCCACCGCCTGCTCCGCTTCGGCACCGCCTCGCTGCTCGGCGGACTCACCGGCGCCGCCCTGCTGGTCACCCTCCCCGGCAGCGCCTTCGAGGCCGTCGTCCCGGTCCTGATCCTCACCGCCCTCGTCCTGGTCGTCCTGCAGCCCCGGGTGGCCCGCGCGATGGCCGCCCGCCGGGCCGCCGGCACCGCCGCCCCCGCCACCGACGGCGGCTGGCCGCTGCTGTTCTGCATCGGCCTCACCGGCGTCTACGGCGGCTACTTCGGCGCCGCCCAGGGCGTCCTGCTGCTCGCCCTGATGGGCATGCTGCTCCCCGACGACCTGCAGACGATCAACGGGATCAAGAACGTCCTCGCCGTGATCGTCAACGGCGTCGCCGCCCTCTTCTTCCTCTTCACCTCGCACATCGACTGGACCGCCGCCCTGCTGATCGCCGCCGGCGCCACCCTCGGCGGCGTGCTCGGCGCCAAGGTCGGCCGCCGCCTCCCGCCGATCGCGCTGCGCGGCCTGATCGTGCTGGTCGGCCTGGCCGCCGTCACCAAGCTGCTGTTCTTCTGACCGTCCCCGCCGGGCCGCTCGCACGCCGTGCGGACCGCAGGCCGACCTGCGGTCCGCGGACCCGACGGGCCGCCCCGCGCGACGTAGGCTCGGCGGTGACGGCCGCCCCCGCGGCCGCAGCCAGGACGGAGACCGCCATGAGCCGCACCCGCCTCAGCGAGGAGCAGATCGCCAACGCCCTCGCCGACCTCCCGCAGTGGACCCGCACCGGCGAAGCCATCACCCGCACCGCCGAGACCGCGAGCTTCCCCACCGCGATCAAGGTCGTCGACGCCGTCGCCGAACAGGCCGAGGCGCTCGACCACCACCCCGACATCGACATCCGCTGGCGCACCCTCACCTTCCTGCTCACCACCCACAGCTCCGGCGGCCTGACCAGCCTCGACATCACGGTCGCCCACCTGATCGACCGCGCCCTCGACGACGCCGCCTGACCCCGGCCGCCCCCGCAGCACCCCGCCCGACCCCGAACCCCGCGCAAAGCCCCGGCAAAACCCGTTCCCGCGCCGTGAGATGCTGGCCCCTTGCCAGACCGCAGTCGGGACGGACGGAACGCATGGCTCAGGAACCTCCCACGACCCCCGGGTACGACCAGCAGCCCTGGTACCCCCAGCCCCAGCAGCAGGGCTACCCGGAGCAGCAGGCGTACGGGCAGCAGGGCTACGGCTACCAGGAGACCTACCAGGACCCGCAGCAGCAGGGCTACGGCTACCCGGACCAGCAGCAGGCGTACGGGCAGCCGCCCTTCCCGCAGCAGCAGCCGTCCTACGGCTACCAGGAGACCTACCAGGACCCGCAGCAGCCGTCCTACGGCTACGCCGAGCAGCAGCAGGCGTACGCCGACCCGCAGCAGCAGGGCTACGCCGAGCAGCAGAACGGCTACCAGGACCCGTCCGCCCAGCAGCTCTACGCGCCCCCCGCCACCGAGCCGGCCGGCCACCCGGACCCGTACGGGCAGCCGGCCGCCGCGCCCGCCCCGGCCGCCGCCGCCGACTACCCGCAGACCAGCGCCGAGGACCCGTTCGCCCCCGGCGGCACCGGCGTGCCGGCCGGCTCCGCCACCGACCCGGCCGACGGCGACAGCGGCCCCGGAACCGGTCGGGAGCGTCCCGCCGCCGGCGGCTTCGCCGCCAAGGCCCGCGCCGCGGTGCTCTCCGGCGAGGGCGCACCCAGCCGCCGCGGCCTGGCGATCCGGGTCGGCGCGGGCGTCGCCGCGCTGGCCGTACTGGTCACCGCCGGCGTGCTCGCCATGTCCGACGACGGTGACAAGCCCGCGGCCCAGAGCCCCCAGGGCAGTTCGCAGAACATCGCCGTCGCCCACACCAAGTCCTGGACGGTGCCCGCCGACCAGGCCGCCGCCGGGGCCCCGGGCGCCGACGACACCCTGGTCGGCAGCTGGCTGCTGGCCGACAGCGTGGTCCGCGCCGACGGCACGGGCGTGCACGCCTACGCCCTCGCCGACGGCAAGCCCACCTGGACGCTCAAGGCCCCCGCCGACGGCGCCGTCCCCTGCGGCCTGTCCCCGGCCGTCAACGCCGCCGGCCTCGGCGCGGTCGCCTACCGCCCCGCCGCCGACCCGAAGAGCCCCTGCAGCACCGTCGCCGCCGTCGACACCAAGTCCGGTCAGGCGGTCTGGACGAAGACCCTGTCCGACGCCAAGGACAGCTACACCACCCACGTCGCCGTCACCGACGACAAGGTCGTCGCGGTCGGCGACGACAAGGCGTCCGCCTGGGCCGCCGCCGACGGCGCCGAAGCCTGGCAGTACACCGGCCAGGGCAAGTTCTGCACGCTGTCCGGCAACGCCGGCGCCTCCGTCGTGGTGCTGCACAGCCGCTGCGCCGACTCCACGCCCGCCGACCAGGCCGTCGCGCTCAACGTCTCCGACGGCAAGGTCAAGTTCTGGCGGGGCCTGAACAACCAGCCCACCACCGTCACCGTGCTCTCCGCCGAACCCGCCGTGGTGCTCACCACCGGCGAGAAGCCCGCCGACGACCGGGTGTTCGCCTGGGGCGCGGAGGGCGACCCGGCGGCGGAGATCCCGGTGGCCGTCGAGGGCGGCGGCCGGCTGGACGTCGGCCACGGCAGCTTCGACCCCGTCCCCGCCGTGTACTTCCAGGGCAGCACCATGTTCGCCGCGGTCGTCCCCGACGGCGGCGGCAACCCCACCGCGATCACCGCGTACGACCTCGCCACCGGCAAGCCGCAGTGGCGCACCCCCGTCGCCGAGAAGAGCAAGGCCCGCCCGATCGGGGTCGACGCCGGCGGCCTGGTGGCCGCCGCCGACGAACGCGGCGACCAGCCCGCCCACCTCAGCCGCTTCGCCCTGGCCGGCGGCCAGGAGACCCAGGGCGGCGCCTTCCCGCAGGGCACCGGCTCGCTGCTCACGGCCGGCCGGGTGCGCACCGCCTCCGGACACCTGGTGGCCGTCCCCGAGCACGCCTCCAACTACGGCGTGGCCACCGCCTTCAGCAGCAAGGGCTGACCCGCCCCCGCCCCCGCCCCGGCTCCGCTCCGGTCCGTGCAATGACGACGGGCCCGACCTGTCCCCTGATCAGGTCGGGCCCGTCGGCCTCTCACACGCCCGCGGCCGCGGCCGCCTTCCGGTCCTCCGGCCGCTGCGGCAGCCAGGCGGCGAGCTCCCCCAGCTCACCGGCCCGCAGCCCGAGCGCGAGCATCAGCGTCGCCTCCGGCGTCGGCTCGAACGGCCGCCGCAGCAGCCGCATCCCCGCCTGCTCCGGCGTCCGGTCCGCCTTGTGCTGGTTGCACTCCGCGCAGGCCGCCACGGTGTTCAGCCAACTGTCCGCCCCACCGCGCGACTTGGGCGCCAGGTGGTCGACCGTGGTGCCCCGCCGCCCGCAGTACGCGCACCGGAACTGGTCCCGCGCCAGCACCCCCCGCCGCGACCACGGAGCCCGTTGTCGGAACGGCACCCGCACGTACCTGGTCAGCCTGATCACCCGCGGCACCGGCAGCTGCACCCCCGAGCCGCGCACCACCCGCAGCGGATGCGCCTGCTCGACCACCGCCTTGTCCTGCAGGACCAGCACGACGGCACGGCGCAGCGGCACCGTGCTCAACGGTTCGTAGCTCGCGTTCAGGACAAGGGTGTTGCGCATAACGGGCCACCTCCAGTGCTCGCCCCCGCCGCACGGCGGTGGCACCACTGTGAACGCCCGCCTCCCCCCGAACAACGGAATTTCCGCCCCCGCACCCCGACCTGCGCCGGAGCCCCCGCACTCCGAGCGCGTAGGCTCTACCCCGCTGGAACCGTCCAGGCGCACCGCCCGCTCCCGGGCCACCGCGCCGGACCCCCGACCGAAGGAGACGCGGGACCGTGACCGACATCGTCGACGAGCTGCAGTGGCGCGGGCTGATCGCCCTGTCCACTGACGAGGACGCACTGCGCAAGGCGTTCGCGGACGGCCCGGTCACGTTCTATTGCGGCTTCGACCCGACCGCCCCCAGCCTGCACCTCGGCAACCTGGTCCAGATCCTCACCATGCGCCGCATCCAGCAGGCCGGGAACCTCCCGCTCGGCCTGGTCGGCGGCGCCACCGGCCTGATCGGCGACCCCAAGCCCACCGCCGAGCGCGTCCTCAACGACCCCGAGACGGTGGCCGGCTGGGTCGAGCGCCTGCGCGGCCAGGTGGCGCGCTTCCTCGACTTCGAGGGCGAGTACGCCGCCCGCATGGTCAACAACCTGGACTGGACGTCCGGCATGTCGGCCATCTCCCTGCTGCGCGACGTCGGCAAGTACTTCCGCGTCAACAACATGATCGCCAAGGAGGCGGTGGCCCGCCGGCTCAACTCGGACGCGGGCATCAGCTACACCGAGTTCAGCTACCAGATCCTCCAGGGCATGGACTTCCTGGAGCTGAACCGCCGCTACGGCTGCACCCTGCAGACCGGCGGCAGCGACCAGTGGGGCAACCTCACCGCCGGCAGCGACCTGATCCGCAAGGCCGAGGGCCGCTCCGTGCACGCCCTCGCCACCCCGCTGATCACCAAGGCCGACGGCACCAAGTTCGGCAAGACCGAGTCCGGCACCGTCTGGCTCGACCCCGAACTCACCACCCCCTACGCCTTCTACCAGTTCTGGCTGAACGCCGACGACCGCGACATCCCCAAGTTCCTGCGGATCTTCTCCTTCCGCAGCCACGAGGAGATCGAACAGCTCGAACGCGACACCGCCGAACGCCCCGCCGCCCGCCTCGCCCAGCGCGCCCTCGCCGAGGAACTCACCACCCTCGTCCACGGCGCCGACCAGTACGAGCGCGCCGTTGCCGCCTCCAAGGCCCTCTTCGGCCAGGGCGACCTCTCCGACCTCGAACCCGCCACCCTGGCCGCCGCCCTCGCCGAGGTCCCGAAGGCGACGGTCACCGAACTCGGCCAGCTCGTCGACCTGCTGGTCGAAACCGGCCTGGCCCCCAGCCGCTCCGGCGCCCGCCGCACCATCAAGGAAGGCGGCGCCTACCTCAACAACACCAAGGTCACCGACGAGGAAGCCGTCGCCACCGCCGACGACCTCCTGCACGGCCGCTGGCTCGTCCTGCGCCGCGGCAAGCGCAACCTCGCCGCCGTCGAACTCGCCGACGCGTAACGCGACATCCGCATGCGCTCCGCATGCGAGGTCCGCACCGTCAAGTGGCCTGAAACAGGCTGCGGTTGACCTGCGGACATGGTGAACAGGGGCCCGATCCAGCCAGATCGGGCCCCGCCATGTTTGACTCGCCCCTCCCGGTGTCCTAACGTAGGTCGAGTCGCCTGAACCGGCTGAGACCGGGAGGCGGAACCCCCCAAACCCTGATGAGCGACTCGTCGCGCGTCCGTTCGGATTTCCGGATGGAAAAGCGGACCGAATAACTCTGGTAGAGTTCGGGAGCGCCGAAAGGCCAAAGCAAATCGGATCGAATGAAACTCCGGGAAAACGGAGCGGAAAACATCTGATAAGCTGGGAACACGAAAGAACGAAGCGCCCGGAGGGTCCGCAGGAATGCGGTCCGAAGGAAGTGTCCGTTCCTTGAGAACTCAACAGCGTGCCAAAAGTCAACGCCA
>NZ_JOGH01000045.1:0-72147 GCF_000721345.1 Kitasatospora sp. NRRL B-11411
CCGGCCCCGCCGCCACCCTCGCACCACCCGGCGGGCACCGCCCCCTCCCCCTCCCAGATTCCCCGCGTCTCCCGACCGAGCTGAAACGATTCTCCCCGGTCGGGAGACACCAACCGCAGTCTCCCTTCGCCCTCGTTATCTCCCGGACCTCCCGGACCTCCCGACCGTCACTGCCCGGAGTGCTGCACGAACACGTAGGTCTCCCGGTCGAGTTCGGTGACCTCCACGCAGAACGCGGCGGGCACCCGGACGTACGCGCGCAGCAACTCCGTCACCCGGGCGGAGAGCGTGCTGCGGACCTCGACGCTGCGACCGGCCAGGATCTTGATCTCCACCAGCACCACGGCCTCCGTCGAGGCACCGTCACCGACCAGGTGCTGCGCGGCCGGGCGCACCAGCGTCTTGCAGTCCTCCACCCGGGTGTTGACGATCTGGGGAATCAACTGGTGGACCTCCTTGGCGAAGCCCGTGACGTCGAAGTCCAGGCCCGGCGAGTGGTCGATCAGGATCTGCGGCACAGCGGTCGTCCTCCCCGGACGGCGAACTGCACCAGGGCCTTCCCGGATCTGCCGCGTCCGTGATCCAGAACATAGTCCCGCGGCGACACCCCCGGCGGGCATACTGGCGCAATGCCCGACCGCCGCCCGCCCGATGCCGTGGAACCCCCGGACCCGTTCGAAGGTCTGGTCCTGGACGAGGAGTTCATCCGCTCCGCCACCGTGAGCGAGCCGTCCGCCCGGACCAGGATGCTCACCGAGCGCTGGCGCCGCGAACCCCCGGTCGACCCGGGCGGCCGCCGCTGGTCCGCCGACGGCCCGGCCCGCACCCGTCGTGCCCGCCGCACCCGGTCCGGGCGGCCCGGACGGCCGGACCGGTTCGGCCACCGGTTCCGCACGCTGAGCCGGGGCGAACGGTGGACGGCCGTGCTCGGCGCGCTGATCGTCCTGCTGGTGGTCGGCGGGCTGCTGTTCGGCCCCAACCGGGCGCACACCCCGCAACTCGCCTCCTCGGGCGCCCGGGCGGCTAGCCCCCGTCCCACCGGCGACCAGGCGCTCCCCGACGGCGGGACGTTCGCCGGCAGCAAGTGCGGGCAGCACGGCTACCACCGCTTCCCGGCAGCCGCCGACGCGCTCCCCACCGAGAAGTCCACCGGCCCCTGGCTGCGCTTCACCTCCTACGGCTACCAGCGGCTGGACGCCACCCGGCCCGGCGAGTTCGTGTTCGACCTGGAACTCGGCTCCGGCTCGGACACCCCGCTGGCGATCTCCGCGCCCCTGGGCAGCGCGGGCATCGCGGTCGAGATCGAGGGCCCGAACGGGGTGGTGGCCGCTGCCTACGGGCTGCCCACCACGGTGAACGGCGCCACCCACACCCCCGACGGCCGGGGCTGGCTGATCACCGACAGCGGCACGACCGCCCACGTGGTGCTGCCGACCGCGGCACTCTGCCCCGGCATCGACGCAACCGCCGTGGCCACCGGCCTCTCCCCCCGGGTCGACAGCAGCCAGAGCATCACCGGCCCCGCCCCCTACACCCTCACCGTCTCGGCAGCCGACCCCGAGATCGCCGAACTGCGCCGACCCTTGGGCACCCAACCGGGCGGCGAGGTACTGGCCGCCACCAACCAACTGCCCCAGCCGGTTGCGAAACCGGTCTGACCCCACGCCAGCCGTCCCTTCCCCCGCCTTCCCAACGACCGACCGCCCTCCGACAGGACCGGCCGCTGTACCTGGAACCTGAAATCGGCTGCCCCACCGGGAACCAAAACCCCCTCCGGGGGCTGGCTGCCCGATGGGGGTGGGGATAGCCCCACCCCGAAGTCTCCTGTCGCCTTCATGGTGGGTGACCTGGGAGTTTCCTAGCGTTGACAGTGCCTCCGGAGCGCGTACACCGGGGGCGCCGTCTCCGAGGAAGGCTCCACCATGTCGCCCCGCCTGCGCCGTTTCACCTCCGGCCGGCCCGTCCCGTCCGCCGTCCCCGGGTCCGCCCGGCCCACCGCCGCTCCGCCCGCCGTGGAGCTACGTGCGGTGCGCCGCAGCTACGGGCACGGCGCCGGCGCGGTGCACGCCCTCGGCGGCGTCGACCTGGTGCTCCCGAAGGGCACCTTCACGGCCGTGATGGGGCCGTCCGGCTCCGGCAAGAGCACCTTCCTGCAGTGCGCGGCGGGCCTCGACCGGCCGGACGCGGGCCAGGTCCTGCTCGCGGGACAGGAGATCAGCTCGCTGGGCGAGGACCGGCTGACCAAGCTGCGGCGCACCCGGATCGGCTTCGTCTTCCAGTCCTTCAACCTGCTGCCGTCGCTGACGGTCCTGCAGAACGTGCTGCTGCCGCAGCGCCTGGCCGGCCGGCGGCAGGACCGCGCCCGGGCCCACGAACTGCTGGCCCGGGTCGGCTTGGGCGAGCACGCCTCGCGCCGTCCCGGACAGCTCTCCGGCGGCCAGCAGCAGCGCGTCGCGCTGGCCCGGGCGCTGGTCACCAGCCCCGACGTGATCTTCGCGGACGAGCCGACCGGCGCGCTCGACACCCGCAGCGCCCACGAGGTGCTCGGCCTCCTGCGGGACGCGGTGGACGGTCTGGGCGCGACGGTCGTGATGGTCACGCACGACCCGGTGGCCGCCTCCTTCGCCGACCGCGTGGTCTTCCTGGCCGGCGGGACCCTCTCCGGTGAACTCCACCACCCCGATCCGCGCACCGTCGCCGACCGCATGCTCACCCTCTCCGGCACCCCCTCGGCGTCCGCCGCATGACCCGCCCCGGCCCCGGCCCCGAGATCGCCACCCCTTCTCCCCGCCCTCTTCCCACGGAGCCGACCGCATGAGCAACGGACTGGCCCGCGCCGCCGTGCGCTTCCGTCCCGCGTCCTTCGCGGGAACGTTCCTCGCCCTCCTGTTCGCGTCCGCCATCGTGACGGCCTGCGGCGTCCTGCTCCAGACCGGCCTGACCGCGAGCGTGCAGCCCTCCCGGTACGCCGACGTACCGGTCGTGGTCGCGGCCGACCAGCAGGTGGAGCTGACCGTCAAACGCGGCGAGGACCGTGAGACCATCACCCAGCCACTGCCCGAACGGGCCCGCCTGGACGCGGGATTGACCGCCACCGTGGCTGCCCTGCCGGGCGTCGCCCAGGCCCTGCCGGATTCCTCCTTCCCCGTCTCGGCCACCACCGCCCCCGCCACCCCTCCCTCCTCTGCCTCTTCCTCTTCCATCAATGGACCCGGGCTCACCGGCCGAGGCTGGAGCGCGCTGGGCATCGGTCCGGGCGAACGGCTGACCGAGGGCCGCGCGCCCGCCGACGGCGAACTGGTGCTGGACAGCGCCAGCGCCCGGGCCGCCCACCTCTCCCCCGGTGGCACCCTCACGCTCACCACCCCCACCGGCAGCGCCTCCTACCGGATCTCCGGCCTGGCCGAGGCCCAGCCCGGCTCGCCCACCGCCTGGTTCTCCGACCGCACCGCGGACCGGATCTCCGGGCACCCGGGCCGGATCGACGCGGTCGCGGTACGGCCCGCCGCCGGTACCGACTCGCGGGTCCTGGCGGACGAGTTGCGCCACGCACTGGACGGGCAGGCGCAGGTGTCGACCGGCCAGCAGCGCGGCACGGTCGAGCAGCCGGTCCTACACGAGGCCAAGGCGATGCTGACGGCGCTCGGCGCGTCCTTCGGCGGAGTGGCCACCATGACGGCGGTGTTCGTGGTGGTCAGCACGGTCGCGCTGGCGACCGGCCAGCGGGCCCGCGAGTTCGCGCTGCTGCGCACCATCGGGGCGACGCCCCGGCAGATCCGCCGGTCGATCGCCGCGGAGGCGGTGCTGGTGGCACCGTTGGCCGCCGCGATCGGTGTGCTGCCCGGGCTGGCGCTGGCCCGCTGGTGGTTCGGCGAACTGGTGGCACGCGGCGCGGTGCCGTCGGACGTGAAGCTCGGGGTCGGCCCGCTGCCGGTGCTGGCCGCCGTCGTGGCGTGCACGGTGACGGCGCTGGCGGCCGGTTGGTTCGCGGCCCGGCGCAGCGCCCGGATGCGGCCCGCCCAGGCGCTCGGCGAGGCGAACACCGGTCCGGGCCGTCCCGGCCGGGCCCGGACGGTGACGGGCGCGGTGTTCACGGCCGGCGCGGTGGCGTTCGCCGTCGTCGCGGCCAACCTGACGGGAGCGACCGCGGCGAACACCGCGCTGGGCGTGGTGCTGTGCTTCCTGGTCGCGGTGGCGCTGCTCGGCCCGTGGCTGGTGCGGGGCGCGGTGGGCCTGCTCGGGGTGCTGCTGCGGGCGGGCGGCGCGCCGGCCTCGCTGGCGGCGGACAACGCCCGGGCCTCCTCCCGCCGGCTGGCCTCGGCGACCGTGCCGATCGTGATGGTGACGGCGTTCTGCGGGACGCTGGTGTTCCTCCAGTCGAGTCTGCAGCACACTGCGGCCGAACACGTCCGCCAGGGCCTGACGGCTGATCAGGTGGTGACGGCGCAGGCCGGACGGCCGGGCCTGCCCGCGGGCACGGTGGAGCGGGCCGGGCAGGTTCCCGGTGTGTCGGCGGCGGTCGGGCTGCGGCCGACCGGGCTGGTGTACCAGCAGTCCGACATGCTGGCCACCGCCACCGCGCTGGGTGTGGACGGCGATCCGGCGGCCCTCCCGGCGGTGCTGGACCTGGGCGTCAGCTCCGGTTCGCTGGCCGACCTGTCCCGTTCCCCGGACACGGTCGCGCTGGACGCCACGCTCGCCGACAGCCTCGGCGTCCGGGTCGGCCAGCGGGCTCCGCTCTGGCTCGGCGACGGCACCAAGACCGAGCCGACGGTGGTCGCCACCTACAGCCGTGGTCTGGGCCTGGGCGAGGCACTGCTCCCGGGCGCCACCGTCGCCGCGCACAGCAGTTCCGCGTACCCGGCCCAACTGCTGGTCGCGGAGGCCCCCGGCGCGGACCGGGCGGCCACGGCCCGGGCCCTCGCCGAACTCGCCCCCGGCCAGCTGTCGGTGACGGACCGCCAGGGCTACGCGGCGCAGGCCGACCGCCAGCGCGAGCTGAGCGGCTGGGCGAACAACGTGATGGCGGCCGTGCTGGCGGGCTTCGCGGCGCTGACCGCCGCCAACACCCTGGTGATGACGGTGCTGGACCGCCGCCGCGAGATCGCCCTGCTGCGGCTGGCCGGCACCACCCGCCGCCAGGTCCGCGCGATGCTCCGCTGGGAGGCCCTGCTGATCGCCGTGATCGGTCTGGCCACCGGCGCCGCCATCGCCTGGACGACACTCACCCCGATCACCCGCGCCCTCACCTCCGCCACTCCGCACATCCCCCTGGGCACGGCCCTCCCACTCGCCGCCGGAGCAGCCCTCCTCTGCCTCGCCGCCACCGCCCTCCCGGGCCGTGCACTGCTCCGCTCCCGCCCCACCGCCACCCGCTGACCCCCACCCTCCTTCCCCCTGCACGGGCCGCCTCCCCTCCCGGGGCAGGCGGCCCTCAGCACACCCCGTACCCCGAGCAGGTAGCCCCTCCGCCGGGTCCCGCCGACCTCAGAGCACGATCGGCCGGTAGGCCAGCAGTTGCGCCGCCAACCGCTCCGGTGCCGCATCGCCGCGCCCGTGGAACAGCACGTCACCGACCCGGGGATGCGCCACATTGGCATCCAGTACCAGCAGGTACCACTCGCTGTCCGGCCCCGACTCGAACGCCCGCCGGACGAGTTCGGCCAGTTCCTCCCGCGTGATCCCGTCCACCCGCGGCCGGGCCGGACGGGCGAGTTCCAGGGCGAAGTCCGCCCGACTGCGACTGCCTGCGTACGCGAGGAAGTCGTACGGTCCGCAGTCGTGTCCGGTCCGGTCGTTGAGCGCCTCGATCGCGGCCCTGGCTGTGGGGTTCCGGGTCCGCAGCAGTTCCTCGATCCGCTCGACCTCCCGTTCCACCTCCTCCCGTTGCCGGACCGTCACCACGGGGGGAAGCAGTTCCGCGCGCAATTCCACCCCTCACCTCCTCGTTCCGTCCGCGTCTCCGCCCAGCCTCCCACCTGCCTCCCACATCCCCTCCGGCCTCTCCTCTCCACTCCGTCCACCCCGCGTGCACTGTTCAGTTGTCAAGGAACTGCCCGCCCCCGCGGTCTCAGGACCCGCCCTCAGTCGGCGCCAGGCCCGGCATCAAGGCGAGGCGAGGCGAGGCGAGCCAAGGCAAGGCAGAGACAGGTGTCCGGTCCGTCATGGTCGGCCCAGCAGTTGAGTGCCGGCGACGCTCTCCGTTCGGGCGGTGAAGAACTCGGTGAATCCCCTCACGAACTCCTCCTCGGTGATCTGGCCGTCCCCGTCGGTGTCCAGTTGTCGGAAGCCGTGGGTCAGTTCGGCGGGATGGACCCGGGAGCCGCCGAACAGGGTGCGGTACTCCTCGGCGTCCAGCAGGCCGCTGTGGTCGAGGTCGGCGGCGTGGAACATGGCGCGGACGGCGACGTGCAGGCCCCGGGCCAGGTAGTCCGGGTCCCGTTCGGTGCCGGCGAGCATCGTGGTGACGAACTCCTCGCAGGAGATCTCGCCGTCGCCGTCACCGTCCATGGTGGCCAGCAGGTGGTGCCACCAGGTGTCGAAGGCGGCGTACACGGCGGACTCACCGGCCTGGTCGAGTTCCAGCGGCCAGCAGATGTTGTGCGCCATCGCCTCGAAGTCGGCCGAGGTCAGTTGCCCGTCCCCGGTCTGGTCCATCACCTGGCGGTAGAACGCGGCCATCCGCGCCGGCCGGTTGTCCCGGCGCGGTGTCCGCACCGGGCGCGGTGCGTCGGCCTGCCGTGGTCGGGCCCGGCTGCCGTCCGGCAGGGTCCGGTAGCGCAGCCGGTCCGGCAGTTGCACCGCCACCGCCCGGGCGCCGTGGTGGACGATCCAGGAGAGCGCGGCCGCGCCCCGACTGCGCCGCAGGCCGAACTTGGTGCGGAACTCGGGTGGCAGGTCCGCCAGGGTGAGCGCGGTCAGGAAGCGGGCGACGAGTCGGCGCAGCAGCGGCCAGGCGGGGCGCAGTCGGCCGAGGCGGCGCGGGGCCGGTGCGCGGGTCAGGACGGTGTACAGCATGTCCTGGGCCGCTTCGGTGAACTCGAGGGTGTCCCGGATGGTGGTGCGGATGTACCCGGGCACGTCGGCGGCGGTGGGCGGGAACAGTTCGTCGGGGAGTTCGAACGCGGCGCAGACCGTGCGGAACTCCCGGTAGAGCCGGTCCAGTTGGGCGGGGCGCAGCGGGCGTCCGGCGAGCGCCTGGAGTGCGGTCATCGCCTCGTAGAGCGTCACCAGCACCCAGACCCGGACGGCGGGGTCGAGCGCGGTGTAGGGGCGGCCCCGGCCGTCGACCCCGGCGATTCGGCGGTGGCTCCGTTCGAGTCGTTGGATCTCCCGGTGCAGGGCGTCCCGGTCGGAGAAGAACAGGCGGCGTCCGCTGTCCATGGTGTGTTCGATCCGCCGCCACGGGTGGCTGCGGTAGGTGGACAGTTGGCTGACCCCGGCGGCGACCGCCGGGTGCGCGTTCTGCAGGACCAGCAGCCGCCAGGCGACCAGCGCGATCCGCTGCTCGCCCAGGGTGCGGCGGAGCATCGAGTCGCTTCCCGGCCATTCCGCTCCCCGCCCTCCCGTTCCCCGTCCTCCCATTCCCCTTCCCCGCCGTCCCGCTCCTGGGTGTCGCCGCCCGGGCAGCCACGCGGTGCCCCTCGTGGCCGCGCTCGCCGTGCCGCTGTTCGTTCCGGTCGTTTCCGTCACGGTCTGCTCCCCCCTGGGCACTTCGGCCCGGTCCGTACCACTCCGTCCCTGTCTCGTCGGCAACCCTAAAAGCCTCAAAGACGGGAACTCGGCACTGCGGAAGCCAAACCACCCCCCGGGGCGAATCTTCGTGCGATTCTTCGCTCGCGCGAGTGGAGCGCGATCAACCAGAATTGACGTTCCCCGGGGAGAGTTCGAGGAGAAACCGGGAGCACCTCCTCACCGGACGCCCGTCAGTCCCACCAGAAGGACCACTGCTCGGCCCCGATCAGTCCGGGCGCGTACGCGGTGAGCGTGCCCGCGCCCTGGAAGATGTTGTCGGGGCAGAACGCGAGGTGCTCGGCGGCGACCCGGAGCGCGGTCTCCTCGTCGCGGGGCGGGGCGGCCACGCTCAACTCCAGCTCCGCGAAGCCGACCTGGACCAGCCGGGTGCCGTAGCGGCGCTCCCAGTCCAGCAGGACGGCGGACACCTTGGCGATGTCGTCCTCGTGGTTGACCGGGCCCGACCAGCCGCAGGCGGTCAGCGCCTCGGCCCCGCTCCCTGCCGCGACCAGGCCGATCCGCAGCTTCGGGTTGCCCGCGAGCAGTTCCCGGGCGAGTGCCCGGGCCGCTCCGTCGGGGTCGCCCGCGTACGCGGCGGCGGGCGCGGTGCCCGGCCAGCCGGTGAGGAACGGGGCGACGGACCGGCCGAGTTCGGCGGCCTCCTCCGGGTCGAGCGGGTCCCCCTCGGAGTCCACGGTCGTGGAGTACTCCCAGCCGGTGCGCAGCAGCGCGGCCGGGTCGTACCAGTCGGGTTCGCTGGCCGAGTCGGTGTCGAGTTCGCCCGTCGCCCAGGGCCGGAACTCCTCGTCCCCCGCCCGGAGCGGCGCGAGCAGCAGCGGCCACAGCCCGCTGCGCGGATGCCCGCGGTGCAGTTCCTCCCACAGCCCGAGCGGGGCGGGCCCGTCGCTCAGCCAGAGCACGGGAGTCATCTCCTCCCCGTGGCGGCGGGGGCCGACCAGCCTTCCGGCTGGCAGCAGTCCGGCCACGGCGCTCGGTTCCCCGCTGGGCAGCAGACGGCGCAGGTCGTGCTCGACATCGGTCATGCGAACACGCTAGCGACCCGAGGCGACACTCTCCGCCACCACGCCCGGACCGCCGAGCGCCACCCGCCGCCGCTCCCCCTCCGGCCCTCCCGCCGACCCTCCCGCCACCGCCCGGCCCCTCAGCACCCCGTCGCCGCCTCGTCGGCCCCGCGCTGCGCCGCCGCACCCAGGGGCCGGTGCTCGAAGCCGAGCCGCCGGTAGAGCCCGATCGCCGACACGTTCCAGTCGTCCACCATCAGCGCCGCGTGCGGCGAGCGTCCGAGGATCCCGCCGAGCACCAAGGTGCAGGCGGCCGCCGCGTGCCCGCGTCCGCGCCCGTGCACGGGATCGCTGACGACACCGGCGAGCAGGCCGACCGCCGGGGCGGGCCAGGCGTCGGCGGCGAGCGCCGTGAGCCGTCCCGCCGCGTCGCGGACGCCCGCCCAGGCCCGGACGCCCGGCCGGTGCGGGTGGGCGTGCGAGGCCGGGAAGTGACGGTCGATCAGCTCCGCGGCCTCGTCCAGTTCGCCGGGGGCCAGCCAGTGCGCGACGCCCGTCCCGCCGCCGAGCGGTGGAAGACCGGTCGCGGCGCGCTGCATCCACCCGAACCGCCCGCGCGACTCCAGGCCGTCGCGGCGGGCGCAGAGTTCTACGAGCAGGTCGGCGTCGCCGAACGGCCGGTAGCTCGGGCCGACCAGCGCCGTCACTGCGTCCAGCAGCGGCAGCAGTTCCGCGACGGGCCCGCGGACGGCGATCCGGTCGCGCCCGGAGAGCGCGGGCGAGGCGACGGCGACGGCCCGGCCCGAGCCCAGGCCGGAGGCCCAAGCGCGGACGCCGTCCGCGAAGCCCTGGGCGGCCCAGAGCAGCACGCTGTCGTCGTCGGTGGCGGTACGGAGTTGCCCCTCCGTAGTCAGTTCGAACACGGATCCATTCTGCGCCACACCGCCCCCGCCCCTTCCCCGACCCCGCCACCCCGCCACCCCACCGGGCTCGCCCGCCCTGCCCGATCCAGTCCGAAACCCACCCAATAGGCTGCAAACCCATCAGCCATGCCACATGTGACACCTCACCGACCCCCTTCCCCCGCCCCGTTGTCAGGCTGACGTACAGTCAGCCACTCCTCCCCGTTGCCGGGTTCGGGAGCGGAGGGGAGTGGACGCGGGGCCCGCTTTTGATTACGGTCTGGCGTCGAACCTATCTTCGGACGATCACTCGAATGAATGAGTCCGACCGGAAGAACCGGAAGAAGGAACCTCGGATGGCCTCCCACCGCCGCCCCAAGCAGCCGAGCCGAGCCCGGGTGACCGTGCTCACCGGCGCCGCCGCGACCGTGGTCGCCCTGTCGGCCCAGGTCGGTGCGCACGCGGCGCCCGCGCAGCCGTCCAAGGACGAGGTGAAGGCCCAGGTCGACAAGCTCTCCGAGGAGATGGAGCAGGCCACCGAGAAGTACAACGGGGCCAAGGAGCGGGCCGACCAGCTGCGCCAGCAGGCGGGCCAGCTGCAGGACCAGGTGGCCCGCAGCCAGGAGCAGCTGACCGAACTGGCCTCGGGACTGGCGGAGGTGGCGGGCGACGAGTACCGGCAGGGCGGCGTCGACCCGTCGATGCAGCTGATGCTCTCCACCGACCCGGACCAGTACCTCTCCAAGGCGTCCTCCTTCAACCAGGCCGCCAGCACCCAGAGCGAGGTCCTCAAGGCGCTCAAGGACCAGCAGCGCCGGCTGGACCAGCAGAAGCAGGAGACCTCGACGGTCCTGGCCGAACTGGACGGCGAGACCAAGACGCTGAACGACACCAAGAACGAGGTGCAGTCCAAGCTCGCCGAGTCGCGGCGGCTGCTCAACCAGCTCAGCGCCGCCGACCGCGAGGCGATCCTCGCCGACAACGGCGGCACCGCCTCGCGCGGCTCCGACCGGGTGGACCTCTCCTCCCTGCCGAAGGCCTCCAGCGGCGCCGCCCAGCTCGCCGTGGACACCGCGCTCGCCCAGCGGGGCAAGCCGTACGTCTGGGGCGCCGAGGGGCCGAACAGCTTCGACTGCTCCGGGCTCATGGTGTACGCGTACGCGAAGGCCGGCATCGCGCTGCCGCGCACCTCCCAGGAACAGGCGGGCGTGGGCAGCAGCGTGGGCCGCGACTGGCACAACGCCCAGCCCGGCGACCTGGTGATCTACAACGTGCACGGCGCCCAGGACCACGTCGCCATGTACATCGGCAACGGCACGGTGGTGCACGCCCCGAAGCCCGGCGCCCCGGTCCGCACCATGGCGGTCGACGCCCTGACCATCAGCACCATCCGCCGGGTCTGACGGCCCCGCCGCACCCACCGACGCACCACGGCCGCCCCGGTTCCGGGGCGGCCGTTCGCAACTGACGGGGCATCACCGGCCCCCGACCGCACGCCGCATCAGCCCCGGCCGCCCGCTCGGCCCCGGCCGCCCGCCCGCCGTTCGGGCAGCTGTCCGGCCACGATCGACGCCAGCGCCAGCGCGAAGCCCAGCAGCTGCACCGGCCCGAGCGTCTGGTCCAGCAGCAGCGCGCCCAGCACCGCGGCGACTAGCGGCGACAGCAGGCCCAGCACCGCGACGTTGGTGACCGGGAGGCTGCCGATGCCCTGGAACCAGAGGGCGTACGTGAGCAGCCCACCGACCAGGCCGAGCCACAGGTAGCCGAGCGCGGCCCGCCCGTCGACCGCCGGGGGCGCGCCCTCGAACAGGAAGGTGGCGGGCAGCAGGAACAGGCCGCCGGCGGTGAGCTGCCAGCCGGTCAGTGCGAGCGGGCTGACGCCCTCGGGCCGGCCCCAGCGCTTGGTGAGCGTGACGCCGAGGGCCATGGTGGCGGCGCCGCCCAGCCCGGCGGCCACGCCGACGGCGTCCAGCGCCGCGCTCGGGCCGATCACCACCAATCCGACGCCGACCACGCCCACCAGCCCCCAGCCCAGCCGCCGGCCGGAGAGCCGCTGGCGCAGCACCAGGACGGCGAGCAGGGCGACGATCATCGGCTGGACGGCGCCGAGGGTGGCGGCGGCGCCGCCGGGGAGGCGTTCGGCGGCGGTGAACAGCAGCGGCAGGAACAGTCCGATGTTCAGCACCCCGAGCACGGCGGCCCTGCCCCACCAACTGCCGCGCGGCAGCGTCCGGGTGACGGCCAGGGCGATCAGCCCGGCGGGCAGGGCGCGCAGCAGGGAGGCGAACATCGGGTGGCCGGGGGGCAGCAGTTCGGTGGTGACCACGTAGGTGGTGCCCCACACCATCGGGGCGAGCGCGGTGAGTGCGGTGCGGGGCAGCGTGCCGAGCGCGCGGCCGCCGCGGGACGGCCCGGCGGCCGGAACGGTGGTCGGGGTGGTGGTGCTCGGGGCGATGGTCGGGGTGGTGGTGCCGGGGTTCGCTCTCATGGGCAGCAGTCTGGCCCCGGCCCGATCGATGAGTCCAACACATGTTTGTCAGCCCATTGATCTCGATCCATGATGGATCGCATGGAACTCCAGCAGGTGCGCTACGTCCTCGCGGTGGCCGAGACGCTGAACTTCACCCGGGCCGCCGAGCGCTGCCTGGTCGTGCAGTCGGCGCTCAGCCACCAGATCGCCCGGCTCGAACAGGAGCTGGGCGCCCGCCTGTTCGAGCGCACCAGCCGCCGGGTCCGGCTGACCGCCGCCGGGGAGGCCTTCCTGCCGGCCGCCCGGCAGTGCCTGGAAGCGGCGGAGCGGGCCGCCGCCGAGGTCGCGGCGGCGGTCGGCGAGGTGCGCGGGCGGCTGGCGGTGGGCCTGATCTCGACCGTCACCGCGGTGGACATCCCGGTGGGCCTGCGCGAGTTCCGCGGCCGGCACCCGCAGGTGCGGATCGGCCTGCGGGTGGGCGCCAGCAAGAACCTGGTCGAACAGGTCCGCGAGGGCGAGCTGGACGTCGCCTTCCTCGGGCTGCCGACCACCTTCCGGCCCGAGGGGGTCACGGCCCGCGAGCTCGCCCGCGGCCGGCTGGTCGCCGCCGTCGCGCCGGACCACCCGCTGGCCTCCCGGGGGCGGGTGCCGCTGCGCGAGCTGGCCGCCGAGCCCTTCGTCGACCTCCCGTCGGGCACCGCGGGGCGGGCCCAGACCGATCTGGCGTTCGCCGCCGCGGGGCTGGTGCGCGACGTGGCCTTCGAGGTCGACGAGGCGTCCTACATCCCGCGCCTGGTCGGGCCGGGCCTGGCGGTGGCGATGCTGCCCGCCGCGTACGTCCCGCGGCTGACCGGCATCGCGGTCGTCGAGGTCACGGACGCGCCGGTCCGGATCGAGACGGTGGTCTGGCCGCGCACCGGTCCCACCCCGGCGACGGCGGCGTTCCTGGCCCTGCTCGGCATCCCGGACACCGCCCCGGCCTGAGCGCCCCCGCCGCCCGACCCGCGCCCGAGCTGCCGATTCCCCTCAAATCCCTTTATCGGATGATCAGATGATGTCCCGTCAGGTCTCCGGGACATTGCGCCCCGTGTCGTCCCGTTTCCGCTTCCGCGATCCGCTGGCGGGGCGTTCGCGGCCTGTGCTTACCTGACGCCGTGACCGTCCGGCAGCGCCGCCGCGCCGCCGGCACGGCAGGCACCCCGGCCGCGCAGACCCGCCGGCGGTGCCCTCCTCCCCGCCCTCCCGCGTCCGAGCGACGGCTCCGCCGTGCCCGCGTCGCGCCCGTGATCCGTACAGGAGCAGCATGTCCGAGCAGAGCCCCGAGGCCGTTCCCGGCTGGTCGTTCGAGACCCGGCAGATCCACGCGGGCGCGCAGCCCGACCCGGCGACCGGGGCGCGGGCGGTGCCGATCTACCAGACCACCTCGTTCGCCTTCCGGGACACCGCGCACGCCGCGGACCTGTTCGCGCTCGCCGAGCCGGGCAACATCTACACCCGCATCCACAACCCGACCACCGACGTGCTGGAGCAGCGCCTGGCCTCGCTGGAGGGCGGCGTGGCGGCGGTCGCGCTGGCCTCCGGGCAGGCCGCCGAGACGCTGGCGCTGCTGACGCTGGCCCAGGCCGGCGACCACCTGGTGTCCTCGGCCTCGCTGTACGGCGGCACGTACAACCTGCTGCGGCACACCCTGCCCCGGTTCGGCGTCGAGGTGAGCTTCGTCGAGGACCCGGACGACCTGGAGGCGTGGCGGGCGGCGATCCGCCCGAACACCAAGGCGCTGTTCGCGGAGTCGCTGGGCAACCCGCGCGGCAACGTGCTGGACGTGCGCGGGGTCGCGGACGTCGCGCACGCCGCCGGAGTGCCGCTGATCGTCGACAACACCGTGCCGACCCCGTACCTGCTGCGGCCGCTGGAGCACGGCGCGGACGTCGTGGTGCACTCGGCGACCAAGTTCCTCGGCGGGCACGGCACCACCATCGGCGGCGTGGTCGTGGACGGCGGCAGCTTCGACTTCGGCGCCGACCCCGAGCGCTTCCCCGGCTTCAACGAGCCCGACCCGAGCTACCACGGCCTGCGCTTCTGGGACGCCCTCGGCCCGGGCGCGTTCGCCGCCAAGCTCCGGGTCCAACTGCTGCGCGACCTCGGCCCCGCGCTCTCCCCGCACTCGGCGTTCCTGCTGCTGCAGGGCGTGGAGACGCTGTCGCTGCGGCTGGAGCGGCACACCGCGAACGCCCTGGAGCTGGCCCGCTGGCTGGAGCAGCGCGACGAGGTCGCGGCCGTCCACTACCCGGGGCTGCCCTCCAGCCGCTGGTACGGGGCGGCGCAGCGCTACCTGCCGCGCGGCGCGGGCGCGGTGCTCTCCTTCGAGCTGCGCGACGGCATCGAGGCGGGGCGGCGGTTCGTGGACGGGCTGGAGCTGTTCAGCCACCTCGCCAACATCGGGGACGTGCGTAGCCTAGTGATCCACCCGGCCTCCACCACGCACAGCCAGTTGGACGCCGAGCAGTTGACGGCCACCGGGGCGGCGCCGGGCCTGGTGCGCCTGTCGGTCGGGCTGGAGAGCGTCACGGACCTGCGGGCCGACCTGGAGGCCGGTTTCCGCTCGGCGAAGGGCGCGTCCTGAACGGCCCGCCGCTGCCCGCCGTCCCGCCGCCGTCCTCCGGGGCGTGGCGGGACGGCGACCCGGCCGGGGGGCGGCGCTGGTTCGCGCTGCCCGGGCCGCTCGCCCTGGAGGCGGGCGGCGCCCTGCCGGGGGCCCGGCTGGCGTACCAGACCTGGGGCTCCCCGCGCTCGGACGGCTCCAACGCGGTGCTGGTGCTGCACGCCCTGACCGGGGACAGCCACCTCACCGGGCCGGCCGCCCCCGGGCACCCGACGGCCGGCTGGTGGACGGAACTGGTCGGGCCGGGGCGGGCGTTGGACACCGACCGCTGGTTCGTGGTCGCGCCGAACGTGCTCGGCGGCTGCCAGGGCTCCACCGGCCCGTCCTCGACCGCGCCGGACGGCCGGCCCTGGGGCAGCCGGTTCCCGTTCCTGACCCAGCGCGACCAGGTCGCCGCCGAGGTGCGGCTCGCGGACGCGCTCGGCATCGACCGCTGGGCGCTGGTGGTCGGCGGGTCGATGGGCGGGATGCGCGCGCTGGAGTGGGCGGTGGCGCACCCGCGGCGGGTCGGGGCGCTGCTGGTGCTGGCCACCGCGGCGGCGGCCTCCGCCGAGCAGATCGCGCACGCCTCGGCGCAGTTGCACGCGATCCGCACGGACCCGGGGTGGCACGGCGGCGACTACCACCACCTGCCGCCGGGCGGCGGCCCGCACCGGGGCCTGGGCCTGGCCCGCCGACTGGCCCAGATCACCTACCGCAGCGAGCCCGAGCTCGCGGCCCGCTTCGGCCGGGCCGCGCAGTCGGGCGAACACCCCTGGCGGGGCGGGCGGTTCGCGGTCGAGTCGTACCTCGACCACCACGCCGCGAAGCTCGCCCACCGCTTCGACGCGGGCAGCTACGTGGTCCTCAATGAGGCCATGAACGCGCACGACCTCGGCCGCGGCCGGGGCGGGACGGCGGCGGCGCTGCGCCGGGCCGCCGTTCCGGCGCTGGTCGCCGCGGTCGACTCCGACCGCCTGTACCCGCCCGCCCAGCAGGCCGAACTGGCCGCGCTGCTGCCGGACGCCGACGCGCTGCGGACGCTCTCCTCGCCGCACGGCCACGACGGGTTCCTGCTGGAGGCCGGGCAGGTCGCGCCGCTGTTCGCCGAACTGCTGCCGGCCGCCCGCCGCTGACCCGGCCCCTGCGGATGCTCAGGCGATCGAGGCGGCCACGATCGCGGCGGCGGCCAGGTTGCAGCTGGCCGACACCCACACCGCCGGGTGCGGCTCGGTGGAGACCAGGATCGCGCCGAGCCGCCCGGGGGTGAGCAGGTCCAGCAGCCAGAACGCGAGCGCCATCAGCAGCAGGCCCAGGACGCCGAAGCAGAGCGTGGACAGCAGGCCCTTGCCGAAGTCGTCGTAGGTGTACCGGATCGCGGTGTACACGATGCCGCCGACGCCGAGCAGCGCGGAGCTGAGCAGCACGGCCGCGTTGCGGTTGCCGTCGGCCCAGATCAGCCGGCCCAGCTTGCCGGGGGTGAGCACGTCGATCAGCAGGTAGCCGAGCAGGAGCAGGACCAGGCCCACCAGGCCGTAGACGGCGGCCGCGCCGAGGCCGTGGAGTATGTCGTTCATCTGCGGGGGCTCCCCGGAGGTCGAGCGGCCGCCCGGGCCGCCTCGTGGTCAAGGATCGGCAAAAGATATCCCACGAATACCCCACGCCTCTGGTGTCCCGTCAGTTTTCCGGGGTCCCTCGCCTACCATCCGGCAGCACGCGTACGATGATCCGCCATGACCTCGCCGCCGCCTTCCTCCACCACCGGGCCCGACCGGCCGGCCCCCGGTGCCCGCCGCCGTTCCGGCTTCGTCGCCCTGGGCATGGTCGGCACCCTGGCCCTGACCCTGGCGGGCTGCTCCTCGTCCACCAAGACCCCCAGCCGCTGCGTCGACCCGGGCACCCTCAAGGTCCTCGACGCGCACTCCTGCTCGGCGGGCGGCTCGGGCGCGGGCCAGTGGTACTACTGCGGCTCCGGCAGCACCACCGCGAGCGGCGGCACCTTCAGCAAGGCGGCCGCCAAGCGCGGCGGCTTCGGCTGCCCCAAGGGCAGCAGCAGCGGCTCGGGCGGGGGCTGATCCGGTTGCGCCGCCACACCATCGCCCCGCGCCCCGACTGGCTGGCCACTGTCGAGTCCCAGGGCCTCGTGTACGCGATGTGCTCCGACCCGTGCAACCAGGGCGGCCCGCACGCCTACTGGGACGAGAGCGCCTACTACGAGTTCTCGCTGCCCGAGGTCGAGGCGCTGGAGGAGGTCGTCGAGGAACTCCACGAACTCTCCCTCGCCGCCGCCGAGCACGTGGTGCGCACCGGCCGCTTCGCCGACTTCGGCATCACCGACCCGCGACTGGCCGCCGTGGTCGCCGAGTCCTGGCGCCGCCGCGCCGAACAGCCCAGCGTGTACGGCCGCTTCGACCTCGCCTACGACGGCACCGGACCGGCCAAGCTCTTCGAGTACAACGCCGACACCCCGACCTCGCTGATCGAGGCCGCCGGACCGCAGTGGTTCTGGCTGGAGGACCGCTTCCCCGGGGCCGACCAGTGGAACTCCCTGCACGAGCGGCTGGTCGAGTCCTGGTCCGACCAGAAGCACCTGCTGCCGCCCGGCCCCGTCCACTTCGCCCACTCCCGCGGCGACACCGAGGGCGAGGACTGGCTCACCACCCTCTACCTGCAGGAATGCGCCGAACAGGCCGGTCTGCAGACCGTCGGCATCGCCATGGAGGACATCGGCTGGGACGAGATGTCCGGCCGCTTCGTCGACCTGGAGCACCGCTTCATCCGCTCCGCGTTCAAGCTCTACCCCTGGGAATGGCTCGTCGACGACGAGTTCGCCGACCACCTGCTGAACGTCATCGACCTCGGCGGCGGCACCGGCTCCACCCTGTGGATCGAGCCCGCCTGGAAGATGCTGCTCTCCAACAAGGCCCTGCTGGCCGTGCTGTGGGAGCTCAACCCCGGCCACCCCAACCTGCTGCCCGCCTACCTCGACGGCCCGCGCGAACTCGCCGACCCCGACGGCCCCGGCTACGCCGCCAAGCCGCTGCTCGGCCGGGAGGGCGCCGGCATCCGCATCGTCGAACCCGACGGCAGCCAGACCCGGCTCGCCGACTGGGCCGGCGACCCCGACCGCTACGGCGCCGAAGGCTACTGCTACCAGCAGTACCACCCGCTCCCCGACTTCGACGGCAACCGCCCCGTCCTCGGCACCTGGGTCGTCGACGGCGAATCCGCCGGCCTCGGCATCCGCGAGACCGACGACAGCCCCATCACCCACCAGGGCGCCCGCTTCCTCCCCCACCTCATCCGCTGACCCCGCCCGCTCCCTGACCCCCCGTCAGGGAGCCGCGCCTCCCCCGCTCACCCTTCCTCCCCGCTCAGTCGTCCGCCCCGCCCGGACGGTCGCCGCACGACCGCTGCGCCGGAATCCGCACGGCCCCGGTCCCCTCGGCCGTCCCGCCTCCGGCCCTCCCCCCGTCGACCGCCTCCGGCAGCGGGTACCTGGGGGTGATCCGCGCCAGCGAGGCCAGCCGGGCACGGCTGGTCTGCCGCTCCACCGTCCCCCGGCAGCGGGCCCGGTCGGCGGCCGGCACGTCCGGGGCGGTGAAGTGCTCGGCGGCGTAACGTCGGAAGAGTTCACGGCGGGTCATCGAAACCTCCTGGGCGGCCGGGGGCCGGCGGGCAGCCGTCATCGGGAACACTCCAAGCAAAGCCCCGCCCTCCCGGCCCGAACAATGCGTATCCCCTACCCAACCTCCGTCCCGAACCCTGGGTATCCCCCGCCCATTCCCGGCCACTACCCACCGTTCGCCCACCGCGATGGGTACCACTACGCATTGATCACCGCGCTCAACTCCCGCTTAGCTGGTAGCCGTTCCCTCCCACTCTCGCCCCGGAGGTCCGGATGACCCGCCGCGAACGCTTCCGCCTGTACGCCAGCGAGCACTTCACCGTCCTCGCCGACCAGCCCGCGTCCCCCCGGCGCCGCGGCACCGTCGAACGCCAGACTCGCCGCGCCACCCTCTCCCGACTCGCCCGCCTCCCCCACCACCCCCGCCCCTGACTCCGGCGACCACCATGACTCTCACCGCCTCCCTCACCCTCCCGACCTCACGGTTCCGTTCGGCGGCCGACCTCCCGCTCTGGCTGGTCACCATGCCCACCACCAGCCCCACCGGCACCCGCGGCGAACAGACCTTCGCCGTCCGTGCCCCCACCTGCACGGAAGCACTCACCGCAGCCACCACCACCGCCCACACCCACCCGGCCCTCCGCCACCGCCGCGGCGCCCGCATCGACACCACCGGTGCCCGCGCCACCCTCCACCACTGACCTCCCGTCACCACTCCTGTCCCTACCCTCTTCTCCCTCAGCTCCCGGTCTCCGCCAACGCCTCCGCCACGTCCTTCCGCCCCACGCCCAACTTCCTCAGCACGCTGGCCACATGGTGCTCGACCGTCCTCGGCGACAGGAACAGGGCCTGGGCGATGTCCTGGTTGCTGACTCCCTGCCCGACCAGCTCGGCGACCTGCCGCTCACGTGGCGAGAGCGCCTCGCCGTAGCCGCGCCGCCCGGGCGAGGCCATCCGCCCCAGACCCAGGTCCCGTCGGACGTGCTGGCAGCGGGCCGCGTCGGAGGCCGCGCCGAGGGTGGTGTAGGTGGCTTCGGCAGCGGCCAGCCGCTCGGCCGCCGTCTGCGGGTCGCGGTCGGCGAGTGCCCGGGCCAGCCGCTCTTCGGCCTTGGCGACCTCGTAGGGGCGTCCGATGCCCCGCCAGGCGTCCCGCGCCTCGCGGTAGGACTCGATCGCACCGCACGAGTCCGTCCCCTCCAGCAGGACGCCCCGGGCCAGGGCCAGCCCCGCGTGCGCGGCGGGCGCGTCCGCCCCGTCGATCGCCTCCGCCGCCTCCTCGGTGAGGTGCCTGGCCGCGCCCTCGTCGTCGGCACCCCGTACGGCCTCCACGGCGATCGGCAGCAGTTCCCCGGCCCGGGCCCACGCCCCCGCCTGGCGCAGCATGGCCACGGCCGGTGCCAGCACCGCAGCGGCCGCCTCCGCACCGCGTTCCACCAGCTCCACCGCCCCCAGCCCGGCGGCGGCCCTGATCGCCGTGGTGACCTGCGACTCCCGCTCCCCGTACCTGGCGGCGGACTCGAACTCGGCCCGCGCGACCGCCAACCGCCCCCGCGAAGCGGCCATCCGACCGAACAGCATCGCGCGTTCGACCCGGGCCATCGCCACGTCCGGGTACTCGGTGCCGATGGCCTCGAACCGCTCCTCCAGGCCCTGCCACCGCCCGGCCAGGCCGTCGAGGCGCAGCAGGGCGATCCGGCTGTAGCACTCCAGGTAGGAGATCGCGGCCTGCCGGGCCAGGGCGCGGCTCTCGGCGAGCAGCCGTCCGGCCCGCTGGTCGTGGCCGGTCTCCATGGCGATGTCGCCGACGTTGAACAGGGCCCTGGTGGTCTGCCGGACGAGTTCGGGGTTTGAGGCGTCGCGGGGCAGCCGGTCGAGCTCGGGCCACAGCTCGGGGTCGCCCTCGCGGGCCTGGAAGGTGAGCCTGGTGGCGCGGTAGGCGGCGGCGACCTCCTCGTCGGGTTCGCTCTCCAGGGCTGCGGCGGCCTTGGCCATCCGCTCACGGACGGCCGCGCCCGCGCCGTCGCGTTCGTTCATGGCGAGCGCGACCAGGGCCCGGGCGGCGCGGGCCGGGCGTTCGGCGATGAGCTCGTCGGCGGCCTGTTCGATCAGCGCGAAGCCGGCCCGGTCGCCGCCCTGGACGGCCACCCGCAGGCCCAGGGTCAGCCGGACTTCGCCCCGGTCCGCGACCGGCAGCCGGGGGTCGGCGATGATGTCGGCCAGCACCTCGGTGCTGGCCGCGTCGTAGGCGGCGTTCGCGGCGAGCCCGGACAGTGCCCGGGCGGCCCGTCCCCGGCGCTCGGGCGCGAGGTCGGCCTCGGCGAGCAGCGCGCGCAGCAGCGGCCCGGCCACCGCGGTGTCGCCCTGCTCCACCGCCTGGTCGGCGGCCGCTTCGGCGGCCTGTTGCCAGGCGTCCCGGTCGCCGAGGGCCCGGGTGTGCGCGGCGATCCGGGCGAGCGGCTGCGGTCGCCCGGTGCGCAGCGCGTCGATGGCGCGGCGGTGGAGCGCGGAGCGCGTCGGACCCGGTATCCGCCGGTACGCCACCTGCCGGGCGGGCTCCCAGCGGAACGCGTACCTGGCAGGTTCCGGCTCGCTCAGCACACCCGCCCGCAGCGCCTCCACCAGCCCGGAGGAGACCTGCTCGGCGGACAGCGCGGAAACCTCGGCGATCAGCCCCTCACCGGCCGGCTCCTCCAGCACGGCGACCGTCTCCACCACCGCACGCGCCTCGGCGTCGAGACCTGCCAGCCGCTCGGCCACCGCGTCCCGCAGGCCACGCGCCAGATCCGCCCCGCTCAGGAACGCGACGGGATCCGTCTGCCGGCCGTCCTCCTGCAGGGCCGCCAGGTCCTCGACGACCGCGGCCGGGAGTCCCCCGGACCGTTCGTACAGCAGACGCGCCACCGCAGGCACGGTGCCGGGCCCGACGCCCGGGCCGGCACCGGAGGCGAGGCCGGTACCAGCAGCAACACCGCCGCTGGAGGCTGGAGCAGCAGCGGGCCCGGCCGCGCCATTGGTGCCGGTGCCGGTGCCGGTGCCGGTGCCGGTGCCGGTGCCGAGCACGGTGCGGGCCAGCTCCAGCACTTCCGCCTCGTCCAGGGGCTCGATCCTGAGCAGCCCGCCGGAAACCTCGGGCGGACAGCGGTAGGCCGTTCCCAGCACGGGCGCCCCGTCCGGCAGCTCTTCCGGCCGGTAGGTCACCACCAGCGACAGACCGGGGTGCGGGTCCCTGGCCAGTAGCAGCAACAGCTCCCTGGTCGCCCGATCGGCCCACTGCGCGTCCTCGACCAGCAGCACCACCTCGCCCAGTGCCCCGAGCAGCGCCTGCAGGCCTTGAGTCAGCCGGTACCGCTCGTCGGCTCCCGCACCTGCGGTGTTCTCCGGTAGCAGGTCGGCCAGGTCCGGCAGCCAGGTCCGGAGCGCCCCGGCGCTCGGTGGCATTCCAGCGACTCCGGCCAGCACCGGGCGGCTCCGCCGCAGCGCGTCCAGCACCGGACCGTAGGGGGACGGTTCGGCCACCGGATGGCACCGGCCGGTCAGCACCCGCTCGCCCGGCACCTCGCCCTCCGCCAGCGCCCGCCCGACCAGTGCGGACTTGCCGATACCGGCGTCGCCCTCCACCAGCACCACCGCCGGCGCGGCCCGCAGCGCCTGGACCAGCCGCGTCACTTCGCGCCGCCGTCCCACGAAGCCCGGTGCTCCGCCGTCGTGCCTCATCGCCGCCCATCCCATCCGCACGCCCGACCCGACGGCACCGACCGGCGAGGGCACGTCCGTTCCATGCGCCTCATCATGCCGCGCTGCCCTGACGCCCCGGCCGCCGACCGCCATTCCGCCGCCTACCCGTGCCCCTCGCCTGACTTCCGCGTTACCGAAACCCTTCATCCCCGCCTCCTCTCTCGCTCAAAAACCCTTCACCGCCTCCGCCCGCCCACCGATCCTGATGTTTCTCCCCTCCACCGCGACACCCCTATCGACATGGCCTCGACAAATTCCCGCCACACCGCCACGAACCGCGTCGGCCCGTCCGCCCCTCTTCGACCGGCCTGCGCCCAGCGCAAGCCCCCGACCAGGCACCTTGCCCACCGACAACCGCTTCGCCTCCTTCCTCCGGGCCCCCGGAGGCCGTCCGTCCCACCCGTGTTCCGAGGCCCTCGGCGCCGCGCCGTGTTGCGGGCGGGGTGGCTCCCTGGCGAGCATGAAGAAACTGCGTGTGACCTCACCCCGAGTGACGAGGACAGGTGCTGTCATGACCGACTGGGACGCCCAGGACCCGGAACCCGCCGAGGACGACGGCGTTCTCGAACCTGCCGACTCCCTGCTCACGGACCGGCTGGACGACGACCCGCTCGACACCGGGGTGATCCCGCCGGACGGCTACCGCGGCGCCACCGCGTACGGCACCACGCCCGAGGAGGCCGAGCGCGGCGAGTCCCTGGACCAGCTGCTGTCGGAGGAGGAGCCCGACGACAGTCCCGAGGCGGTCGACGACCGCTGGGCCGACGGCCCCTCGCCCCGGGCCGGCCGCCTGGTCGAGGACGGCATCGACACCGAGGGCACCGATGTCGGGCCGGACGCCGGCGCCGCCAGCGCGGAAGAGGCCGCGGTGCACCTGGTGTACCCGGACGAGGACACCGAAGCCGAGTTCGACGACGCCGAGCCGAACGAGCCGCTGCGGGAGGCGGTCCGGTTCACCGTCCTCGACGATCTGGCCGACCGCGTGCCCGACGACGAATACCGCTGAGCCGCGCCTCTCCCGGTTCCGCCGTTCCCTCCCTCCTCAGTCGCCCGTCTCCACCTCCAGGTCGGCCACCAGCAGCCGGGGCCCGCTCTCGTCCGCCTCGGCCACCACGGTCCCGTCCGGCGCCCACACGGCACTGCCTCCGCAGCCCGTCCACGGCCCGGCGGGACCGACGTGGTTCGCGAGCACCACGTACATCCCGGTGGCCTTCGCTATCGCCGGGTGGACCGTGCGCCGCTCCTCCCGCCCGCCCCCGGTCCCGTACAGCGAGCTCGCCAGGTGAACCCGGCAACCCTGGGCCGCGTTCCGCCCGGACACCTCGGGGAAGTGGTTGTCGAAGCACGTCGCCAGCGAGTAGCCGACGCCGTCCGCCCAGAAGCGGCCGCCACCGCTGCCCGGCTCGAACACCTCCCGCTCGTTCTCGTACAGGTGCTCCTTCGCGTACACCGCCGCCACGGAGCCGTCCGGGGCGTACACGGTGCTGGTGATCTGCGGCCGGCCTCCCGGCCCTGCCGCGGCTCCGTTGACCACCACCGTGATCCCCGCGCCACGTAGCGGGTCGAGGCGGGCGTCCTCCGCCTCCGTCCACAGCGTCCGGTCCTGGCCGATCAGCCCGGGTTCGTATCCGGTGAGAGCCAGCTCCGGGCAGACCATCACCGCGCTGCCAGCCGCCCGGGCCTCCTGCGCCAGTTCCGCGATCTGCCGCACATTGGCCACCACGTCACCCACAACGCACTCGAACTGAGCCGCCGCCACTCGTACCTGTGCCATCCCGCTCTCCTCTTCGTCGCCCCGCGCACTCGGACGCTACCGCTACCACCTACCGCAGCTCGTTCCGCAGAGGTCCCGACGCCCCCCGCATCCCGACTCGTCCAACCGAACTGCGGTCTTCCGGCACTCACCACACATGCCTACCGACCTCGGCGCCGCAGCCCCACCGCGCCATGATCCGGGGATCAAGAAGCCGTCAGGGCGCGGTACCTCACCAAGATTTCCGGCGTAGCGTCGATGCCATGACGTGCTGGCGCTGGGCGGCCGCCCGGCACCTTTCTGCGCCCGCCACCCACCACGGAGGCATCCCATGCAGCAGCGCCACGACGACGCCGGTCCGGAGCCTGCGAAACGCGTTCCTTCCGGCTTCCTCCTGGTACCGGTCAGACCCCATCCGCTGGGCTGCACCGCTCAGCTCTTTCGCACCGCACTCGGCGACCGGACCGCTGTCGCTTTCACCTCCGAAACCCTCCTGGCCCGCGTCCTCGGCTCCGCCCAGTCCTGGGCGGAGTTCTCCGAACCGGCGCTGCGCGCACTGGTCGCTCCGCTGGGCGTCACCGCCCTCACCATCGACCCTCAGCTCGTGGCAGCTGCTCCGCGAAGCCGTCCGCGCCCCGAGGCCGCACGCGCCGCCCACACCCTCGGTCCTTCCGCCGTCTCCCAACCTCTCCTGGGGCCCACGCCACCGCCGCCCATCGTCTTCCCCACCGGCTGAACCGCCATCAGTCTGCAGCCGGCTCCGTCAGGACCACCTTCCGCACTCCAGTAGCCTTCAGAGGGAACCCGAAAGATGCGGAGAAACAGGTGGTGAGTGCCTTGTCTCAACCCCTCCGATCCGCTACAAAGTGCCGCGAACCGCGAACCGCGAACCGCGAACCGCGAACCGCGAACCGCGAACCGCGAACCGCGAACCGCGAACCGCGAACCGCGAACCGCGAACCGCGAACCGGATACCATCGCTCGCAGGGGCGGAGGTGTCCGGTGGACTTCGATAGGCGCATCCTCGTACCGGTCGGCCCGGATGCCTCACGCTGGCGGACCTTCGACAGCGAGCGCACCGTAGCGGTCGCGGCCCGAACGGTGACCTCCCTCGTTCGCGTTCTGGAAGTCCTGCCCGATCTGCTGGGCAATGATCCCCGGTTGGCGGTCGTATTCGCCCACGATCCCACCTCCGCCTTCGGCGAAGGCGTTCCGGAACTGCTCCGCTCCTTGCGCTGCCGTACTCTGCCGTGGGCCCAACTCTCTGAAGCGAAGCCTGATCTGATGGTCTCCGCGAGCGAGAACATCGGCGTTCCACCCGGCGACTACCCGGTACTCGTCCTCCCACATGGTGTCGGCTTCCAGAAGCTCGTTCCGGATTCGGCGTCGTCGGGTACCCGGCTCTCCGGCCTGGTCTCGGAAGGGTTGCTGGCGGCACGCCGGGCCTGGCTCGCCGTGTCGCACCCCGATCAGGAGAGCCAACTCGCCGCCGCTCACCCGGCCACCGTGGGCCGGACCGTGCTGGCGGGCGACCCGTGCCTGGACCGTCTGCACGCCGGCTTGCGCTGGCGAGACCGCTACCGCTCTTCGCTCGGGGTCGAGCCCGGGCAACGGTTGGTCTTCATGACGTCCACCTGGGGTCCTGGCTCGCTGATCGGCCGTCACCCCGATCTCCCCGCCCGGCTGCTGGCGGAGCTGCCGGCTGACGAGTACCGGCTCGTCCTGGTACTGCATCCGAATGTCTGGTCCGGCCACGGAGCCTGGCAGATCCGGGTGGCACAGCGTTCGGCGCTGGCCGCCGGTGCGCTGTTGATCGACCCGACGGCGGGTTGGCAGCAGGCGTTGACTGCTGCCGATGTGGTGGTCGGCGATCACGGTTCGGTGACGCTCTACGGAGCTGCGCTCGGCAGACCCGTCCTCTTGGCCGCTTTCGGGGAGGAGGCGGTCCCCGGGACGGCCGGACACGCACTCCACCGCTCCGTGCCGCTGCTCGACCGCTCGGCTCCGTTGCGCCCGCAGATCGATGCGGCGCTCTCGGGCCACCGCCCCGATCTGCTCGCCGCTGTCGCCAGGTGTGCGTTCATGGAGCCGGGATCGTCCTTTCCGAAGCTCCGCCAGTTGCTGTACCAACTGCTGGAACTGGCCCCGCCGACAGCGGCGGGTGGCCGACCGATGGCTTTTCCGCCCGTACCGCAGCCTGGTGCCGAGGTATCCACCTCCTTCTACGTCGAGACGACGTTTGCCGGTGCTGATACGTCGCCTTTCCTTGTATCGGTGCGCCGCTACCCGGCAGCCGTACGTGAACCGGATGAGGAGTCGGAGCAGACCTTCTGGCATCTTGCGAGCGACACCGAGGAACCCGATACGCACCTCACCGACAGCGCCTCCGTGTTGGTCTGTCGGCGCCCGTCCGCCTCGCTCGACGCCGCCCACCGCCGGATCACCGAACTCCGGGCCCACTACGCCTCTCTCCTGATCGCCGCTTCGCTGCCCGATGGCGCTCTGGTCGATCTGGCGGGCGGGCCGCGGTTCGCGGTGCGTTCCGCCGACGGGGCACCGCTGGCCCCGGGTCAGGCTTCCGCCGCGCTCTACACGGTGCTGCGCGTCAAGCTCCACCCTGAACTGCTCGATCACTGCGGCCTCCTGCTGGATCTGGGCTCGCACTGTCGCGAGCTGACGATCCGAAAGGTGCCCGAGCCGCACTGAGCCCACACCCGAAAAGGGCGAAGCACACGTCAAACCAACCAAGTGGATATTTCTGGAGTTCCATCCGGTCGACCCGAATGTCCATCAGCAGCATGATTTCCTGGAGAAAATCCGGAGAGCGACGGAGAGCGGGTTTCACCCCGCAAGTCGTGCCTGCAGCTCTACTGCCTTCGGATTTCCGTTCTCCCGGTAGATGGTCAGGGCGCGTTCGAGCAGTTGTTGCTGTTCGCCGCTGTCTTCGACCAGCTCCACGAGGGCTTCGATCGCTTCCGCCTCGTAGTGGAACGCCCGCTGTTCCCTGAGCACACCGACTGCCTGCCCCAGCGTCGTCCGGGCCTCCTCCGTCGCACCGGCCAGCGCTTGGGCGCGCCCCAGGTCGGCCAGCGCCCTGGCCGCCATACGCCGGTCCGGCGCCGGTTTCCCGTCGGCTCCGGTCAGGCCGAGGAACTCCTCGTGCACGGCGCGCAGTTCCCGTTCCGCCTCGGCAGCCCGCGCGCCGTCGACCCCCCGCTCCGGCATCCCGGCCGCTCCGCCGGCCGCAACCAGCAGCGCCCGCCCGAGGAAGTACCGAGCGAGGGCTGCGCCACGCGTCTCACCGGCCCTCTCGTTGAGTTCCAGCGACTCCCGGTAGGCGGCGGCCGCCCGTTCCGGATCCCGCCGGTCCCAGTAGCGCCCGAGGAATTCCCGCACCGAGCCCGGCAGCACCGGGTGCCCCGAGCGGTCGGCCAGGTCGATCGCGGTTTGCAGTTCCGCGAGCGCGCGGTCGTCCTGGCGGAGGTCCAGCAGCGGGCGGGAGAGCATGCTGCGTAGCCGGGCTTCGGCCGCAGGCTGGTGGTCGCGGTGGGCCGCGTCCGCACCGAGAGCCAGGGACTCCCGCCAATCGGCGAGGTGACGGTGGTGGAGGAACAACACGGTCAGGGCTTCGGCGAGTTGCCACGCCTGTCGATCGAACCCGAACCGAACGGCCGCACGCAGCACAGCCATCAGGTTCGGCCGCTCGGCCTCAAGCCACTCGATCGCATCGCGGTCCGGCGTGTCGGAGGCGGCGAAAGGCGAGTGGTCCACGAGCACGTCGAGCCGGTCGGCGGGCTGCTGCAACGCCTCGCCGACGTCGAGGATGCGCAGCCGGTCCGCCCGAACGGTCAGGTCCGCGAGTGTGACGAGTGCCAGGTAGTGAGCGGTCACCCGTTGGACGACCTGTCGCTCGGCCTCCGGCGGATCGGCCTCCCGCGCCGTCTCCTGGGCGTGCAGTCGGACCAGGCTGTGCAGCCGGTAGCGTCCGTCGTCGGTGCGGTGGACGAGGTGCGCGCCGGCCAGATCCGCCAGGAGCCTGGCACTGGTCCCTGCGTCGAGGACGGCCGCGGCCGCGACAACGCCGGAGTCGAAGCTGACTCCGGGCAGGTCGCCCAGGACGCGGTACAGCCGTGCCGCGGGTTCGGCCTGGTCGCGGTACGCCAGGCTGAGTGTCGCGGAGACGCCGGTGGAGTCGGGGCCCTGGACCGTGAGCCGCCCGAGGCGTTGGCGTTCGTCGGCGAGTTGGTCGGCCAACTGTGCGAGCGTGAGCCGGTCGCTGTGCAGGCGGGCGGCAACGATGCGCAGCGCGATCGGAAGGCCGCCGCAGAGTTCGGCGAGCCGGTCGGCGGAGCCGGGATCCGCTTCGACGGCTGCGCGTCCGCAGAGCTCGCCGAGCAGTTCCTTGGCGGCGGCCCGGTCGAAGACGTCCAGTTCGACCAGTTCGACATCGTGCAGGGCGAGTTCGCCGAGCCGCCGGTTGGAGGTCGCCAGGACGATGCTGCCTTCGCCCTTGGGGATCAGACTGCGGACGTGGCCGGGTTCGGTGACTTCGTCGAGCACCACCAGCAGCCGCCGGTCGCGGGAGACGCTGCGGAAGGTGTTCTCCAGTTCGGCTGTTCCGCTGCCGATCTGTTCATCGGGCACGCCGAGGGCGCGCAGGCACATCGTGAGCGCCTCGGACAGGTCCGCACCGGCTGCGGAACGCAGTTTGGTGAAGTCGACGAAGAGCTGGCCGTCCGGGAAGTGCTGCTGGTTGTCGTGCGCCCAACGGTAGATCGTGGCGGTCTTGCCGATGCCGGGCATGCCGTTGAGCACGGCGCTGGCTCCCTCGGCCAGCAGCCCGTCCAACCGGGCCAGATCGGCGCGACGGTTGACGAAGCGTCGGGGCGGCTTCGGTACCTGATCGGGCCTGGTACCCAGGGTCGGAGCCGTCGCGTAGTGGAAGGTGATGCCTCCGTGCACGGTGCCGACCTGCATCGAGGTGCCGTGCACGGTGCCCGACATCGTGTTGTCGACCCGCGCCGCCGAGATGCCCTCGCCGTCCACCACGCCGATCGTCCCCACTCTCTCCGCACCGGCTCGTCGGCTGCCACGCCCCCGAGTACCGCTGCGGTCCCGGCTGCACGGACCTCGCGGCTGCTGGCAGACTGCCACGGTACTGGAGATCCCCCTGTCGATCCTCGGATTCGCCGGAGCGGGTCACCGGTTCGTCCCCGGTGGAAATCATTTTTCGACACCCAGTGGGTGAGCTGCCGCAGGTACTACTGCCACTCCCCGATCCGTACGCCGCCGAGCACGCGGCTTCCTGGTGCACCGACATCTCCCACCGCCTGCGCACCTCCTGCAACAGCAGCCACTTCGTCGTCCCCGACGCCGGGCCCGGGCAACGGCTCGGTACCATCAGACTGAAGAAGACCGACTGGCCGGCCCGAGTGAGCGAGGATCGCCTGGGCTGTCCGGCAGGTCACGCGATACTGGACAACTCGGAAACCAGCGCGCCCTGTTCGGTATCGGGCGCCCGTCAGCGGCTACGAACCGTCATCGACGCAGGACCAGGAAGCGTGCGCTGAACCAGAGCCCGCCGAATCCGAGCACGTTGCCAGCGGCTATCAGCTTCGCCAGTTCTCCGGCGTCCACGGGCCCGGGTATGAGGAACGCGGCGGCCAGCATCACCGTGAAGTACACGACGTTCAGCAGGAAGGCCGCTCCCGCCCGGCCGATCTGCTCCAGATAGCTGAGCAGTGCCAGTGTTCCCCCGAAGAGCACCAGGGTGGGGCCGACCCAGGCGAAGTAGTCGGCTGCGACAGCGGCAGCGGCCCGGTCCGTGGTCAGCGCTCGGGCGAGCGGCTCCCGCAGCAGGAACGCCGCCGCACCGAGCAGGAAGTACGGAGGGACCGACAACCGTAGGGCCGTGACCAGGCCCGCGTAGTTGATGCCTCGTCGGTTCGCGCCCGGACGCAAGGTCACCGCGACGGCCGTACCGGAGCCGACAGCCATGGCGATCACCATCAGCAGCGCGACGGCCATCTGCCCGAGGGCGAACCCCGCGACCTCGGTCCGCCCGGCCTCGCGCAGCACCCGCAGATAACCGAAGGTCACGGTGGACAGCAACAGGAACGTGCCCGCCACCGGCGCTCCCAGGCCCAGGAGCTCACGCACCGCACCCTGGTCGATGGCCATCCTCGGCCAGGCCACCTGCTCCCGTCGGAGGACGACCGCTACGGACGCGCCGACGATCACGATGGCGGGCAGGCCGCCGATCGGCACGGCCAGCACACCGAGCCCCGTGACCGCGTGGAGCACGATCGTTCCAACGATGGACAGCACAGTGAACAGCACCCCCAGCCACGCAGCCGAACCGGCATGACCCAGACCGCGCAGAACACCCGCGCCCAGGTAGGGAATCAACCCGGCCACCCCGGTCAGAGCGACGGCGACGATGAAGACCAGTACTTCGTGCCGGGCCTCAGGAGCGACCCCGAGCGCCGTCAGGACCGGTCCCGAAGCCACCGTCGCCATGACGGTCTGCAGAACCAGCAGTCCGGCGCCAGCAGCGAAGAACGTCGGCAGTGACTTGAGCGAATCACGCCCCCTTCCGCTCCGTGCGGCAATGCCCGCAGAGACCTGGGCGGCCACCACCAGCCCCTCGGTCACCGCGAGCACGAGGTAGCCGACCGGTGTGTACACCGAGCGGACGTAGAGCGCCTCCGGGCCCAGTCGTCCCAGGAAGGCCACCGTCCAGATCTGCAGCACCAACCCGGACACCAGTCCCAACAGGATGGATACGGCGAATCGCCCGGCTGAAACGTCCAACGATGCGAGCGCGGGCTGCTGCTCCTCGACGGTGGCCACGGTCTTTCCCACCATGCCTCCCCCTCTTGATTGTTCCGACAGCCATCCGTTGGGTGCCGGCGGTATCAACGCGGCAGACCGTAGCGAGAGATTTTTATGATTTCAAGAAATAAATTCTTTCAACCCGTTCGACTCCAACCGGAACCCTGCCCGTCGGCACCACGGCACCGCTCCCGCGGGCGTCACTACCTGCCGTCGGCCACTGGCGAAATCCCATGCAGCACACCACTCATTGGGGTCATCCACCGGCGTGTCCCAGTGCCCCACCCTGCTCGGGTGCGTTGTGCTGTACGGCGTTCTTCGGCCTTGAGTGGCCGCCCGCCGAGTCCCGCATGTTCAACGGAGGTACCCATGTCCACCACTGCCGTCTTCTCTGTCGAAGGAATGAGCTGCGGCCACTGCGAGCGCACCGTCACTGCCGGGTTGACCGCGTTGGACGGCGTCACCAACGTCACCGCCGACGCGAAGTCCGGCCAGGTGACGATCGAATCCGCCGAACCCCTGCTGGACGACCAGATTCGTTCCGCCGTCACCGATGCCGGCTTCGCCCTGGTGGGTCGAGTCTGACCCACCAGCAGGACGTCAACTATCGAAATAACCCTGCGGTTTCTTCGATCTCGCCGCTCCCCTGCTACGCACCCGAAGACGAACCGAAACCCCCTCCGGGCCGGCCTGCCGTCACCCCTCCGGTTACCGCCGCAGGGACCGGGCCAATCCATCTCGGGGTGGAAATCATTACTTCCACCCCTTCGGGTAGTTCTGCGTAACCAGCACACGACCTCGGGAATCACCCGGGTGGCCACCGCATCGCGGCAGGCCGCCCGGGCAAATACCGGCTGCGTCCGCGTCCCACCGGCGAATCGGTTCTCGGATTCCAAGCCGCCCTCGGCGCCGCCATCTCCCCTCTCCCCAGCCCTGCATGATCGAGGGATTTTTGGCCTCGAATAATAATTTGCAGGCGATCTGGCCCTCTCCTAATCTTGGGCATCACTGACAGCGGATCAGGTCTCGCTGCCAGCTTCCTCCGGCGTTTGCTCAGTCAGGTTCCGGGGTCTCACAGTGCCGCGTCTCGAGAGGGGTTCCGCACGATGGTTCCGATAATCCGCAGCCGTTCTGCGGCGCTCCCGGTCGTCTTTCTTCCTGGCCGGTCCGTCCCCGTGTAGCAGTCGCGGCGGATCGCCACGATCGGGTTTGGCGCCTCTCGTTCCTTTCTTCCGGAGGCACTGTGATCTTTCGTCCGATCGTTCCGCGGGAACTCAACACCGTACTGGGGCAGGTCCGACCCGATCCGTCCACCACGATCTCCGCGGAGACCGTTCGCTCACGCCTGGCCACTGGCGAGTACCGCCCCGGTTGGATCTGGGTGGCGGAGCCCGCCCCCGACCGGGCACCGCTGGCCGTCGCCATCTGGTGGGGAAGTCCCGCCGACACCCACCCGAGCAATCTGGACGCGCTGTTCGCCCGATCCGATCCGACCCGAGCCCCCGCCGATCCGTACGAACGTAGGGCCTGGACGTCCAGGGCAACCACCGACCCGCGCAGTGCGATCGCCGCCGCACTGCTGACGGCCGCCCACCAGGTGTTCGCCGCCGATGGGCTGACGCCCCCGCCCGATTACCACCTCTTCCTGCCGCCCGACTGGCGTGATCGCCCCGAGGTCGCCGCTTCGGTGGCATGGCGCCGCAGAGCAGCCGAGGCAGTCGGCTTGCACCTCTCCGCCGAGCGACTCCGCTTCGAACGCGAGACCGACCGTCCCGTTCCGACCCTGTCGGGCCGTCTGCTCTTCACCCCGGAACCCGATGACGAAGTCTTCGTCGATCTGTTCCGCCGGTCCTTGCCGAACAGCATGGACACGATGTCCACTCGAGAAGTACTCCTGATCGGAGCAGAGGCACATGCAAGGCGCGAGGTCGCGTTCTACCGGCAGGAAATGCACGGCAAGCGTTCCTGGTGGCGAATAGTCCGGACGACAACGGGGCAGGTGGTCGGCTTCGCCATCCCCTCGCACAACTCCGTTGTGCCAGTGGTCGGGTACCTCGGTGTCCTCCCCGAATTTCGGGGGCGAGGCTTCGCTGCCGAGATCATCGCCGAGATCACCCGCATCCTGGCCGTCGAGAGTCAGGCCGACGTGATCCGGGCTGAAACCGACCGCTCAAACCACCCCGTGGTCGCCGCTTTCGAGTTGGTCGGCTACCGCAACCGCACGCGCCGGCTGGTCCTGTCCGCCGTCTGATCGGTCGACCGGATTCCCCGGCACGCGCCCGCCACCGACTGCTTGCCCAGCCCGTTTCCCCCACAACCGGCCTTCGGCCTGCGATCCGTCTCGGACCGCACCCCGTCTGCCGTCCCGCCGCCGAAAGGAGCGCCTCCCATCAGGTACGACTTCCAGCACAGTGCCCCGCCACACCACCATTCCGGCTCAGCCCAGCGAGAACGCCCCGCTGGGCGGGGGCGGCGAATCCTCGGCCGTCGCATCCGTGACCGGCTCTGCCGCTTGCTCCGGCGTTTCCGTCAGCCTGGCGGGAAACGGATCGGCAGCGAGCAGCCGGGCCAACTCACTGCTGGGGAGCGGCTCGTCGGAGCCGATCAACAGGACGTTTCCGTAGCGCCGGCCCCGCAGCACTGCGGGCTCGGCCACCAGGCAGACGTGCGCGAAAACGGCCGCGACCGTGGCGGCCTGGGCCTTGGCGAAAGCGAGCGGCGGGCCGTCCGCCAGGTTCGCCGCGTAACAGCCCCCCGGCCGGAGCGCGGCGGCAGCCAGTCGTACGAACTCGACACTGGTGAGGTGCGCCGGCGTCCGCGAGCCGCGGAACACGTCGGCCACCACCACATCGACGCTGGCGGCCGCCACGGATCCGAGCACGGCCCTGGCATCGCCGACCGTCACCTCGATACCGGACGGCCAAGGAAGGTGTTCTGCGATGAACTCGGTCAGCGGACCATCCAGTTCGACCACCTGCTGGCTCGAGCCCGGGCGAGTCTTCGCCAGATAGCGGGGCAGGGTGAGCCCGCCACCGCCCAGGTGCAGTACGTCCAGCGGTTCACCGGAATCCGCCACCACGTCCAGCAGGTGGGCGATCCGCTGTACGTACTCGAATTCGAGGTGCGTCGGGTCCTCGAGGTCGACATACGACTGCGGGGTGCCGTCGAGAGTGAGCAACCAGCCGCCCTCGATGTCGATGTCGGGAATCAGCTTGGCGGTGCCGAGCCCCACCTCGCGCTCCGCCGGCCACGGATCCGCCCCTTCGGCGGTGGGGCCGCTCATCGGTTGGGCTTCCGGGAAATGACGGGGCGAAGAACGATCGACGAAGGGACAGCCATGCGGGCAGCTTAGGCCCCACCAGGGCAGTCTTCCCAAACGAAGGGGGCTACTGACCGGTATGGTCACGGGGGTGGTCCCGCACGGGGTGGTCCCGGGCGGCACGACGGAACAGGAAATGGACGTGGCTGGCGTGGACTTCCGTGAAGACATCCTGGGCGCCCCCTACGAGGCGACGGAGCTCCCGCTCGTCCCGGACGAGGAGGGCGAGGTCAGTGCCACGCTGGTCCGTCGGCTGGTGGAGGGCTCCCGACAGGCAGTGCTGTACTTGCACGGCTACACCGACTACTTCTTCCAGACCCACCTCGCGGATCATTTCACGGCTGCCGGTTTCTCCTTCTACGCCTTGGACCTCCGCAAGTACGGCAGGTCGCTCCGCCCGCACCAGTCCCCGAACTTCGTGACGGATCTCGCCACCTACGACGAGGAGTTGGACGAGGCCGTCCGGATCATCCGGGAGCTCGACGGCCACACCCGGCTCCTGGTGAACGGGCACTCGACGGGTGGGTTGGTGGCAGCCCTGTGGGCGAGTCGACAGGCTGGCCGCGGGCTGGTCGACGGACTGTTCCTCAACAGCCCGTTCCTGTCGATGCCTGCCGCCCCGGCCGTACGGACCCTCGGCGCCCCCGCGCTCGACGCCATCGGGCGGACCGCTCCCACCCGGAAGCTGCCTGCTCCGCTCAATCCGCACTACGTCCACAGTCTCCACCGCGATCATCGCGGCAGTTGGGAGTTCGATCTTGCTCTGAAGCCCGCCGAAGGATTCCCGCTGTTCGCCGGTTGGCTGGCCGCGATCCAGCGCGGCCATCGGAAGGTACGCCGCGGGCTCTCGGTCGACTGTCCGATCCTGCTGATGGCCTCGACCGCCTCCACCGTCACCAACCGGTGGGACCCAGCCCTGATGCGCACCGACGCGGTCCTACGGGCCGACGACATCGTCGCGCTCGCACCGCGTCTCGGCCGACACGTCACCACCGTCCGGATCGAAGGGGGCGTGCACGACCTGGTCCTGTCAGCCGACTCGGCCCGGGCCGAGGTGTTCGCCGAGTTGGACCGCTGGATGACCGCCTACTTCCCGGCCTCCTGACCGTCCGACCGAATTCGGGCGGATCCTGCACGGATACCGGCAGGGCCGCACGCGTCCACACCTGCAGCACGGAACGCTCACGGCTCGATTCGGTGGCGCTTTCGACGGCTGCCGGGCAGTCCCGGGCCCTCCGTCTCACCTCGAAGGACGGACATCACTCCGAGTCCGGCGGCGCTGACCGGCACCGCGAGCAGGGCGCCGATGATTCCGGCGATCCCGGAGCCGGCCACCACCGCGATCATGATGGTGGCGGGGTGAAGTTCGACGGTCCGGCTCTGGATGAGGGGTTGCAGGATGTTCCCCTCGATCGCCTGTACCGCCAGCACCACCCCGAGGGCCCACAGAGCGGTACCCAGTCCGCCGTTCGCGAGGGCCACGAGAACGGCCACCGTTCCTGAGAGGAAGGCACCGACAAAAGGAATGTAGGCGCCCATGAAGACGAGCGCACCGAGTCCGGCCGCTCCGGGCACTCCCAGGGCGAGCAGTCCGATGGAGATGAACGTGGCATCGATCAGCGCGATCAAGGTGGTGCCTCGCATGAAGCCGGCCATCGCCGTGAACGCCTGCTGACCACACGCGATCACCGTGTCGGCGTGCCCGCCCGGGATGAGCTCATGGACCGCGTCGCCGAAACGGTTACCGTCGCGCAGGAAGAAGAACACCAGCGCGAGGGAGAGCACTCCACCGGTCAGCAGTTGGGTGACCAGACCCAACCCGGACAGGACTCCGTTGGCGAGCGAGTCCACCAAGGTGCTCCCGGAGCCGGAGCTCTCCTTGAGCGCGTACTGGATCTTGTCCCCGAACGGCCCCAGCCAGGAGGCGATACGGTCACCCGCCTGCTGGAGACCGGAGGCGATCTGCGGTGCGCTGTTCACCAGGGAGTTGACCAGCAGTGCGATCCCGCCGGTCACCACGAGCACCAGGATCGTGCAGGTCAGTCCGGCAGCCACCCCACGTTTGACGCCCCGACCCACCAGCCAGGGCATCACCGGATAGAGCAGGGCCGTGGCCAGCAGCGCAACCAGCATCGGGATCGTCGCGGCCCGTAGTTCCACCACCACGAAGATGGCGAACGCAGCCACGGTGATGAAGAGGATCACCGCAGCGGACCAAGCCGCAGCCGACCGAACCGACGCGGGCAGCATCTGGGCCGGTCGCCGGTCGTCCAGCCCCGCCCCACCCGCAACGATCACGGGCACTGCCTCCGCAGTCCCCTCATTCTCCGAGGAGGGATGTGCACTTGATGTGGTTTTTCCTGGAAGGCCGTCGGGGACCTCGTCGCCACCACGTCCCGCTGAACTCTCCGACCGCCGGTCTGCGGCTCCTGACCGCCGCTGCGATTGGCCACCTTCACCAGAGCCGCCCCGCGGCCGTTCCGCCCCCGTTGCCCCAGGGCCACCCCCTTCTCCCCTTCCCCCGCCGCCTCCGGCTCCGGCTCCGGCTCCGGCTCCGGCTCCGGCTCCGGCTGCAGAAGGTGCCGGCGGATCCCGGCGTTCCCCCGGGTCCTGCGGGTTCGGAGAGCCCTCTGCCGTCACCGCCACCTCCGCAGCCAACACACCGTCATGATCGTCTTATTTCAACAGACAACGGTCATATCGACGGGCAGGAGCCAACGGCGTGGCGTGGCGACCGGAGCGGCCGACCGATGCCGGGCGGGACCCTGGTTCGGGCGAACGTGCATGCCCTTGCCGGCCCCCGCCCCAGCGGTACTGGTGTGGGCACCGGCGCCCACGGATCACCCCTGGTACTGGTCGATCGTCCGGCGCAGCAGCGCGATTCGGTTGGAGGTCAGCGAGTCGACTCCGAGGGCGAGCATCCGCCGCATGGTGCGCCGCAGATCCACGGTCCAGGTCGCCAGGCCCATGCCGGCGTCGTGGACGGAGCCCACCAACCTCTCGTCCACCAGTCCGAAGGGCGGATTGAGGTAGTCGGGGCGCAGCTCGTCGAGCAGCCGCTGCTTCGGCAGTTGGAGACGGTTCCAGGTCAGGGAGATTTCCGCGCCGGGCGCGAGTTCGCGGATGGCGAGCATGGCCACGACCGACCCGCAGAAGGCGACGCGGTCCGCCATCCCGAGATCGTTGACGACCTTCCAAGTGGCTGCGGCCGGGCCGCTGTCGTCCAGGTCGATCATCAGTTGCGCGCCGTCCGTGGCGTCGATGATCTGCAACGCCTCGGCAAGGGTGGGAATCCGAAGCCCGAGCCCGGGAGTGACTACCTCTTCCAGTTGGTCGAGCGTCACCCGGGCGATCTGACGCTGATCGTTCCACAGCCGTTCGAGAGTGCGGTCGTGCAGCAGCACGGGCACCCCGTCCCGGGTGAGCTGGACGTCGACCTCGACGGCGTCGGCTCCCGCGGCGAGCGCGGCGCTGACCGCCGGCAGGGTGTTCTCGCGGTGCAGGTACGGGTCACCACGGTGGGCAACGGCGCGCACGCGGCTCTTCAACGGGGTCGTCCTCTCGCACGGTCGGGGTACTCACAACGCTGGCCGTCCCACTACCGGTCGGCCACAGGTCTCCGCATCCTAGGCGGCGTCAGTTCACGCCCCGTCCCCGGCCATCGGTACCGCCCGGACGCCCCTGCCCCGGTACCGCCCCCGCCCCCGCCCCCGTCCTCGATTCCTGGCCTGATCAGCGCAGAGTCGAGGACGCCCGAAGGATCGGTCGCGGGTCGACGGAAGGATCCTCTCCGCCAGACCAGACCTCAACGCCGTTCGACCACGACGTTGGTCGACTTGATCACCGCAGTGGCGGGCGCCCCGGGGACAAGCCCGAGTTCCTCCGCCGAGTCACGGCTGATCAGCGAAACCACCCGGAACGGGCCCGCCTGGATCTCCACTTGCGCGGCGACATCGCCCAGGACGACGGCGGTCACGATCCCGGGAAAGCGGTTCCGGGCCGATGAACGCCCCTCCACCTCGCTGTTCTCCGGTCGGGCAAGCTCCCGGGCGAACGCCGCGAGTTCCGCCCCGGCGATGATCCGGTGGCCGTGCTCGTCTCGCGTCGCCGGCAGTCGGCCCGCGTCCACCCATCGCCGCATGGTGTCGGCGCTCACCCCCAGCATCGAAGCAGCCTCGCCGATGCGGTACGGGTGGACGGGCCGGTCGGACATGACCATCGATGCGACTCCCGGGCGATTCAGGAACGAACTGGCAGACCCCGCCATCCTGCCGTACCGAGGCCTCTCCCCACGCACGCCCCACCACCCGCCCGGGCGCCCGCTAGCCCCCGACCGGCCACCCGCCAGCACGGCAGCCTCCACCCTCTGTCCCACCACAGCCCGACCCGCCACATCCGCTTCTCCCGGCCTGCACACTCCGCTGACCGAGGCATCGCAGGCCGACGGCCCCGCACGACAGCAGAACGGCCACGGCACTGCACCACCGCAGCGGGCGAAGGACAGATCGACGGCTCGGCACCGCCGACGCGGCGTCACCGCGCGCCCCACTGCAGCACCCCGCGCAGCGTTCGGCGGAGGCCGGCCTCAGTCGCCGCCGAACAGCTCCCGCCTGACCGCGTCCCCGGCGGTCAGCACGGCTCCCGCCAGAACGGCGCCGCCGCCCGCGGTGCCGGCCCGCACCTCGGTGGCGAGCGGGGAGAGCCGGGAGAGGTGGCGTTCGACACGGCTTGCCAGTTCCGGGCCACCGGCCTGCCCGATCTCGCCGCCCAGCACTACGCATCCCGGATCGAGCACGACGCAGATCGCAGAAGCCCCGACGGCGATCCGCAGCGCCAGCTCGTCCAGGAAGTCATCGGCGCCGGTCTCGACCGCCCGACGGACCACGGCCCCGGCCGCAGGCTCCCGGTCCTCAGCTCCGACACCGGGCTCGGCCTCCGCCCCTGCTCCCTCCTCGGTGCCAGGCTCCGCCCTGAGCCCGTGGCGGGCCGCCAGTTCACAGATCGCCGCGCTCGACACCGTGGAATGGAACCCACCGTCACACTTCTTGGAGTCCGGCAGCCCGATCGTCCCGGGCACGGGCAGGAATCCGATCTCGCCGGTGCCACCGGAGGCCCCGCGCCGCAGACGGCCGTCCAGTATCACGGAGGCTCCGACGCCGTGCCCCAGCCAGATCAGCGCGAAGTCCCGCCGGTCCTTGGCCGCACCGATGCGGTGTTCGGCGATTCCGGCGAGATTCACCTCGTTCTCGAGGATCACCTCCGTCCCGGGGCGGGAGCGCAGGGCGGCGAGCAGTTTGGTGTGCCACTCGGGCAGCTTGCCGGAGTTGTTGAGCGTGCCCGTCGCCGGGTTGACCAGGCCGGGAGCGCCGACGGCCACGGTGTGCAGTTCCCCCGCCCCAGCCTCGGCCGCGGTGGCGAGCAGCGCCTCGACGGTCCGTTCCACCAGCAGGTCGCCGTCCGTCGTCACGACGCCCGCACCGCCGCCGCCCGACCCGCCCGATCCACCGGATCCGCACGAACAGCCCGTGCTCTCCGGCGCCCCCGCGTCACTCGATCCACTCGGCTCTTCCCCGTCAACCACAGGAGCAGCAGAAGCAGCAGGAAAGGAGGCGGCGATGGTGGCCGTGCCGAGGGTCCGGCCGGTCAGGTCGGCGACCACCAGGCTGACGCCGCTGGCGCGGATGTCGATGCCGGCGAGGTGCGCACGGTCGGCGACCAGGCCGTACAGGCGGGCGTTGGGGCCGCGGCGCAGTGCGGCGCTCTCCCCGGCGTGGGCGACCAGGCCGCTGCGCTGGAGTCGTTCGAGCAGGTCGGCGACGGTGGGCCGGGATAGTCCGGTCAGCGCGCGCAGGTCGGATGCGGTGAGCGGGCCCCGTTCGAGCAGCAGGTCGAGGGCAAGCCGGTCGTTGATGGCCCGGGCGGTGCTCGGCGTGGCGGTGCGAGCGGTCGTCATGAGCCTGCATCCTTCCAGAGGTTTCTATCAGGCAGGGTCCCTGATAGTTTATCGGCATCCGACCGACCCAAGGGGGAGCCCAGCATGGGCGAGACTCTCAAGGACGTCCGGCGCGCAAGGATGAGCGTGGCGCTGGTGTTCGCCGTTCACGGTGCCGTCACCGGCACCTTCGTCAGCCGCATTCCGTGGATCAAGGACCACCTCGACCTGAGCCCCGGTCAGCTCGGTCTCGCCCTGGTCTTCCCGGCCATCGGCGCGTCGGTGGCGATGCCGCTGGCCGGCCGGATCGTGCACCGCTACGGCGCCCGGACGGCGCTGCAGGGCCTGCTGACGCTGTGGTGCCTGTCGCTGGCACTGCCGGCCCTCTCCCCCCACCTGGCGGTCCTCTGCCTGGCGCTGTTCCTCTACGGCGCGACGGCCGGCATGTCGGACGTCGCAATGAACGCGCAGGGCGTGGAGGTCGAGGAGCGGATCGGCCGGTCGATCATGTCGGGCCTGCACGGCATGTGGAGCGTCGGCGGTCTGGTCGCCTCCGCGTTCGGCGTCCTGGCGGCCCATCAGCACGCGGATGCCCGGGTGCAGTACGCGGTGACCGCGGCGGTCCTGGCGGTGCTCGCCCAGGTGGTGTCCCGCGGAGTGCTGGACGTCCGGCCGACCGCCGGCGAGGAGGCCCCGCCGCGTTTCGCGCTGCCCCCGAAGGAAGCGCTGGTCATCGGCCTGGTCGGGTTCTGCGCGGTGTTCGCCGAGGGTGCGTCGATGGACTGGAGCGGGGTCTACCTCCGCGACATCACCGGTGCCTCCTCCTCCGTCGCGGCCGCCTGCTTCACCGCTTTCGCCGCCACCATGGCCGCGGCCCGTCTGGCCGGTGACGCGGTGGTCCGCCGACTCGGTCCGGTGCGCGCCGTCCGGTTGAGCGGCATGATCGCCACCGCCGGCGGCCTGCTGGTGGTGTTCGCCGACTCCCCGTACGTGGCCATCCCGGGCTTCGCGCTGATCGGCATCGGCATCGCCGTGGTCGTCCCGCTCGCGTTCGCCGCCGCCGGCCGGGCAGGCACCAACCCGAGCCAGTCCATCGCCGGTGTCGCTACCATCACCTACACCTCCGGTCTGGTCGCCCCGGCCGTGGTCGGCGGCATCGCACAGGCCAGCTCGCTCACGGTCTCCTTCATCGCGGTCACCCTGCTCGCCGCCGCGCTGATCCCCTCCGCAACGGCGATGCGCCACCGCAAGCCGGCCGGCGCCCCCGTCGCGGCCTCCAGTTCCTTGGAGCCGACCCGCTGACGGGCCCCACTGCCGGACGGCCGGACAATGGGCGGACGGCCGTCCGTCGAGGGGCGCGGGAGGTCCACTCCCGCGCCCCTCGGCACACCCGGCCCCGGAACCGGCCCCCACCCGACACCCGACCAACAAGGCCACCCGCGCCCGGCCAGACCACCACCTCGCCAAGCAAGCACACAACAGCCCGTCACCCCCTGCCACGGCCTATCGCCCCGTCAGCACCGAGTTCCAGCACCGTCCTACCGAGCTCCAAACCGGGCACTTTCACAACGCACTCGACCGACGCCGACGACAGCTCCCCCACCCACGCGAACCACCGCAAGCAACAACCCCAAGCACCAAGCCCCGAGCCCCGAAGTACCGGAATCGTGCCGACCCCGGTGAGCTGCGCCTCCGTCCTGCCGTGCGATGCTCCTGGTCATGGATCCCGCCCCGCGCAACCCGATCGGTGCCCACGTCCCCGTCGCCGGGAAGGGCCTGGTGGGCACGGGGCTGGCCTACGCCGAGAAGGTCGGGGCGGAGGCAGTGCAGGTGTTCGTCGCCAACCCGCGCGGCTGGGCGACCCCGGCCGGGAACCCCGCGCACGACCTGGCCTTCCGGGCGGCCTGCACCGAACGGGGCATCCCTGCGTACGTGCACGCGCCGTACCTGATCAACTTCGGCTCCGACTCGGCCGCGACCCGGGAGCGTTCCGCCGAATCGCTGACGCACTCCCTCCACCGCTCGGCCGCCATCGGCGCCCTCGGCACGGTCGTGCACACCGGGTCCGCGCTCTGCGGCACCCGTGCGGAGGCGCTCGCCCAGGTCCGCGACCAGGTGCTGCCGATCCTGGACGGCCTCGACCGGTACGGGGCCGACGCCCCGTGGCTGCTGCTGGAGCCGACGGCCGGCCAGGGCAGCTCGCTCTGCTCCCGGATGGACGACCTCGCCGCCTACCTGGACGCCCTCGACCACCACCCGCTGGTCGGCGTCTGCCTGGACACCTGCCACGCCTTCGCGGCCGGCCACGACCTGGCCGCACCGGACGGGGTCGAGGAGCTCTTCGAGTCCCTGCACCGCGCGGTCGGCCCCAGACGCCTGCGACTGATCCACGCCAACGACTCGCAGGACGTCGCGGGTGCCCGCAAGGACCGCCACGAGAACATCGGGGCCGGCCACATCGGCTCGGCCGCGTTCGAGGCGCTGCTCGCCCACCCGGCCACCGCCGGTATCCCCCTGATCATCGAGACGCCGGACGGCCGCCACGACCCCGCCCGGATCGAGGGCGCCCGCCACGCCGCCGACATCGCCCTGCTCAAGCGACTGCGCCGCCCTGCACCGCTGCACCGCCCCACCCCGCCGAACCGTCCGTCCCGCCCGCGGCCCACGGGCGCACCGCTGGACGGCGCGACTCCCAGCGCGGGTTAAGCTCCCCGGGTGCATGCCCCGGAGCCGATAGCCGTGCCCACCCCACCGGCCAGGACCACCGCCCCCACCTCGGCCGCCCTCACCACAGCCGGTGCCGACCCGGAGGCCCCCGCCACGGCTCCGCACCGGCCCTCCCCCCGCCCGTCCCGCCCGTCGCGCCGGGCCCTGCTGCGTCTCGGCGCCCTGTTCGCCGTACTCGCCGCCGCCATGGCCTCGCTGCTGCTGTGGGACCCGTCCGCCGTCCTGGCCGCCGCCTCGGGGCCGTGGCGGATCCCGATCGCGCTCGCCGCCTACGGTTTCGGCTCGATGGCCTTCCTGCCCCGCCCGGCGATGAACGCGGGCATGGGGCTGCTGTTCGGCTCGCTGTGGGGCGTACCGCTGGCGGTCGCCGGGTCGGCGATCGGTGCTGCGGCGGCGTTCGTCCTGGGACGTTCGCTGGGACGCGAGGCGTTGCGGCCGCTGGTGCGCGGCCGGGTGCTGACGGAGATCGACCGGCGCCTGTCGGAGCAGGGTTTCCGCAGCGTGCTGCTGATCCGGCTGTTCCCGGGCGCGCCGTTCCAGGCGGGCAACTTCGCGTGCGCGTTCTCCGGCGTGAAGTTCTGGCCGTACCTGCTGGCCACCGTCATCGGCGTGGTGCCGACCACCACCGCGTACGTGGTCGCGGGGGCGAGCGCGAGTTCCCCCACCTCACCGGCCTTCCTGATCTCCGCCGGGGTGATCGCCACGATGTGCGCGTTCAGCGCCTTCTCCCTGTGGCGCGCCCGCCCCCGCCGCTCCGCCTGACACCCTCCCGCCCTTCCACCCCTGCCCCCGCCGTTCCCCCCTGCCCTCACCGCTCCGCCTGACCCGCTCCCGGAGCGCCACCCCGGCGCCAACAAAGCCCCAGGCCGCCGGCAACCACCCGCCTAGCGTTCGATCACGGGCGACCACTCGCCGAGCGACCACAGCACCACCGTGTTGACCACCATCACGATGCCGAGCCCGAGCGCCCACCCGGGGTGCCCGCCGACCGCCAGCAGCGCGACCGCCCCGCCCCAGACCAGCAGTTGGACCCCGTACCAGAGCGCCGCCGAGTCGCGCACCGGCCGCCGGGGCGCCGCGTAGCGGCCCCACAGCACGACCGCGAGCGCCGGCAGCGCCAGGGCGATCAGCCCGCGCAGCACGACCGGGCCGTCCGCCCAGACCCCGTACCCGCCGACGGCCAGGGCCACCAGGGAGGCCAGTTCCAGCAGCAGGCGCAACGCCAACTGAGTGCCCGTCATCATCTTGCGCACGTCCGCCCCCGCCCGTTCCCCCGCCGCACCAATCAGCCCGATGATCCGATCTTCCCACCACAGTCCCATCTCACACCCCCAACCCCACCTCACACCCACAGCCCCACCCCGCCCCATCCCACTCCACCCGAAAACGGCTCGCCCGCCCGCCCGGGCTGCCCCACCATGTCCGCATGACGAACACCGGCCCCGCCGCCACCCGCACCAGCCCGCCCTTCGCCGCCGACGAGGCGACCATGCTCGGCGCCTGGCTGGACTTCCACCGCGCCACGCTCGCCCTCAAGTGCGCGGGCCTGTCCCCCGATCAACTGCGCGAACGCGCCTGCCCACCGTCCTCGCTGAGCCTGCTCGGGCTGGTGCGGCACATGGCCGAGGTGGAGCGGCACTGGTTCCGCAAGGTGCTGGACGGTCAGGACCTCGGCACCGACGGCCGCTACTGGACGGAGGAGTTCCCGGACGGCGACTTCGACCTGGTGGACGGGGCCGACCCGGTCGCCGACACCGCGGTCTGGCAGGAGGAGGTGGCGTTCGCCCGGTCCGCCGCCACCGGCCTGCCGCTGGACACCGTCGGCAAGAGCCGGTGGCGCGACAACGAGGTGACGCTCCGTTGGATCCTGGTCCACATGATCGAGGAGTACGCCCGCCACAACGGCCACGCCGACCTGCTGCGGGAACGAATCGACGGCTCGACCGGCGAGTAGCCCCCACCGCCACCCGCCCGCACGGTGCACGCCGCACCGGTGTGACGCACGCCGCGTTGCGCGCCACGCCCCACCCGCACGCCCCTCGACCGCGACCCACCACTCCCGGGTGAAGCCGTTACATGATTGTTGACACTCAGTCAACTAGCGTCCCGGTAGCACCGATAGGGTCGTCACTCGCAACCACCCACCGGCCGGTGGCGTCGTTGCGGGTATCCGCCGAGCATCCGAGGAGCCACGGATTTTCCTCCGCGCCACAACCGGTGCAGGGGGTACAAGCGGGCACATCCACGGTGATCAGTGCGATACTCGGACAGTTCCAACAAGTGGATGACGTGTCAAAACGACCCGTCACCCCCCGGGGGACGAGTACGGAACGAGACAGGGAGGCGCGGCTAATGGGAGCACTACGCGACGAGCACCACAACGGGTGGCTGATGCCTTCCGGCAGCTACCCGGCCGCGATGTACGAGGAACCGTGGGAGGGCGAGGAGACGCTGCCGAGCAGTGTCCAGGCCGGCCCCTCCAAGATCGTCTCGCTCCGCCCGACGGGCTTCGAGGCCGCCCGCACGGTCGGCGAGCACATCCGCGCCGCGACCCCGGTGGTCATGGACCTCACGGAGATGGACGACGCCGAGGCCAAGCGGATGGTCGACTTCGCCTCCGGCCTGATCTTCGGCACCCGCGGCGGCATCGAGCGGATCGCCCGCCGGGTGTTCCTGCTCACCCCCGCCGACGTCGAGGTGATGGTCATCGACCGCCCGCTCGACGAGTCCGGCTTCTACAACCAGAGCTGACAGCCGGCCCACCAGCCGTTCGAAGGCCCCGCGCCCCGCGCGGGGTCTTCGGCATGTCCGGCCCCAACACCGCACCCACCTCCCCTCTCCCCATGAGACACACATCAAAATTTTGAGACATCAATGTATCACTTGCGCTATCCTCATCTCATGGCAACCGACCGCGACTCCGTCCTGGAGGCAGCCGTGGGCATCCTGTCCCGGCGCCCGACGGCCCATCTCGACGAGATCGCCCGCGCCGCCGGCATCAGCCGCGCCACGCTGCACCGGATCTTCCCGGGCCGCGAGGCCCTGATCCTGGAGGTGGGCGCGCTCGGCCTGCGCCGTTTCTCCGCCGCGCTCGACACCGCGCGGGTCGAGGAGGGCAACGCCGAGGCCGCGCTGCGCCGCCTGGTGGACGCGGTGGTGCCGGATGCCGCGCTGTGCGCCTTCCTGGCCGGGGAGAACCAGCTGTACGACCACGAGGAGATCAACGACCTCTGGGAGCTCCAGGACGCCCGGGTCCGCGCGCTGTTCCTGCGCGGCCAGCAGGAGGGGGTGTTCCGCGTCGAGCTCTCGGCCGCCTGGCTGAGCGAGGCGTTCTTCGACCTGGTGGCCGGCATCGGCTGGGCCGTGCAGGAAGGCCGGCTCGCCCCCCGCGAAAGCGCGTTCTCGCTCGCCGAGCTGTTCCTCGGCGGTGCTCTACGGAGATCTGATACCCCATGAGTTCCACCCCCGTCGTCACCCGGCCCGCCCACCGCTGGGCCGGTCTCGGCGTTCTCGTGCTCGCCGTCACCCTGGTGGCGGTGGACGCGACGGTGCTCTCCCTCGCCATCCCCTCCATCACCGAAACCCTCCGCCCGTCCGGCACCCAGCTGCTCTGGATCGGCGACGTCTACTCCTTCGTGCTGGCCGGCCTGCTGGTGTCGATGGGCGCGCTCAGCGACCGGTTGGGCCGCAAGCGGGTGCTGTTGGCGGGTTCGGCCGCGTTCGGCGCGGCCTCGCTGCTGGCGGCGTACGCGCCGGGCCCGGGCTGGCTGATCGTGGCCCGGGCGCTGCTCGGCGTGGCGGGCGCGACGATCATGCCGTCCACGCTGTCGCTGATCCGCACGCTGTTCCCGGACGCGAAGGAGCGGGCCACCGCGATCGGCGTCTGGGGCGCGGGCGCGGCGGCCGGTGCCGCGCTGGGCCCGCTGGTGGGCGGGGTGCTGCTGGAGCACTTCTGGTGGGGGTCGGTGTTCCTGCTGAACCTGCCGGTGATGGTGCTGCTGCTGGCGCTCGGCGGCTGGCTGCTGCCGGAGTCCCGCGATCCGCGCCCGGGCCGGTGGGACGTGGGGAGCGTGCTGCTCTCGATGGCCGGTGTGATCGGCGTGGTGTACGGCGTCAAGGAGTTCGCCGTGCACGGCCCGGAGCAGTGGACGGCCCCGCTGGTGTTCGTGCTGGGCTCGGCCGCGCTGGCGGTGTTCGTGCGGCGCCAGCTCCGCCTGGAGACCCCGCTGCTGGACGTCCGGCTGTTCCGGAACGCGCGCTTCACGGCCGCGGTGGTGTCCTCGCTGATCTGCCTGATCGGCCTGTCCGGCGTGATCTTCTTCATGTCGCAGTACCTCCAGCTGGTCCGCGGCTACTCCCCGCTGCACGCGGGCTTCGCCGAGATGCCGGCCTTCGTCGGCTCGGTGGCGGGCGGCCTGCTGACGGCCCGGCTGGTGCGGCGCGCGGGCGCCCGCCGGGTGCTGACGGCGAGCCTGTTCGTGATGGGCCTGGGCATCGGCCTGCTGGGCTTCGTCCGGGTGGACAGCGCCTACCTGCTGCTCGGCGCGTCCTTCCTGGCGCTGGGCACCGCCGAGGGCGTGGTGTACACGCTCTCCTCGGACCTGGTGCTGGGTGCCGCCCCGGCCGACAAGGCGGGTGCCGCCTCGGCCGTGTCGGAGACGGCGTACGAGCTGGGCGCGGCGCTGGGCATCGCCCTGGTCGGCTCGATCGTGACGGCCCTGTACGCGGGGTCGCTGTCCGTCCCGGCGGGCACCGACCCGGCGCTCGCGGAGCAGGCCGGCCAGTCGCTGGGCGGCGCGATCGAGGCCGCGGCCGTCCTTCCGGCGGGCCCGGCCGGGCAGTTGCTCACCGCCGCGAACAGCGCGTTCGTGCACGGGATCACGGTCGCGGCCTGGGTCTCGGCGGTCCTGCTCCTGGCCTCCGCCGCCCTCGCCCACCACCTCCTGCGCACCCGCCCCGACCGCCCCGCGGAACCCATCGCCACCACTCAGCCCGCCGCAGGAACCATCAGCACCGCTCAGCCCAGCACGGAAACCACCGCCGCCGCGCACCGCTGACGCCCCGTCAGGGGTGGTCCGCCAGGTACGCCACCAGCCGGTCGGTGTCCTGCTGGGTCCACCCCTCGGGCGGCGCGATCCGCGCCCACGCCTCGGCGGGCATCAGCCCGTAGCGGTGCCCGTGCCCCTCGGGCACCGCCTCGGAGGCGGCCAGGTCGCAGGTGACCTGCCAGAACGTCACTAGCGGGTACCACCGCATGGTCGGGGAGACGTCGTGGGCCCGCTGCCCGTTCAGCCACTCGGGTCTGCGCCAGACCAGCGCGGGTTCCCACCACACCACCGGGTCGCTGCCGTTCTGCAGGTAGATCACCCGCGGCTGTTCCCAGGCGGCGCCGGCCGGCACCGCGAAGTCGGAGGGCCGCTGGGCGAACCGCACGTGCTGCCCGTCCCGGTAGACCGGCCGCCAGACGGGGCTGCCGGGCTGCCGCCGGTCGGTGACCGTCTCCCGCAGCGGGTTGTCGGGGGTGGGCCCGACCAGCAGCGCTCCCCCGGTCTGCCCGGTCAACTGCTCGACGCCGCCGGGGAAGGCCCGCTCGGTGGCGTACGAGCCGAGGCTCTCGCCGGCCACCATCAGCCGGGGCCGGGAGTCGGCGGGCAGTTGCGACCAGTGCGCGTGCACCGCGTCGTACAGGGCCTTCCCGGCGTCGGTCGCCTCGCCCTCGGTGAGGAAGGAGATCCAGCTCGGCAGGTACGAGTACTGGAAGGCGACCTCGGCGCTGTCGCCGTCGTACAGGTACTCCACCGGTCTGGCGATCCGCTCGTTGACCCAGCCGCTACCGGTGGTGCCCAGCACCACCAGCACCTTGCGCCGGAAGCCCCCGGCGCGGTCGAGTTCGGCGACCGCGCGCCGGGCCCGCTCGGCCAGTCCGGCGGCGGTCCGGGCGCCCTCGGCGAAGCCCGTCCCGTCCACCGACCGCAGTCCGACGTACGCCCGGACCGGGTCCAGGGCCGGGTGCCCGGTGAAGCCGGAGATCTGCGCGGCGGTGGGGGCGCGGCCGACGAAGTCGCGGCCCTTCGCGCCGAGGCCGGCCCAGCTCTCGTACGACTCGGGGCTGCCGGACAGGGTGGGCGACAGCGGCTGTTCGATGCCGGGCGAGGTGGTGCGGTCGGCCAGCGCGGCGCCGCGTTCGGCCAGGTCGAGCAGCCCGCGCAGCAGGAAGCCCTCGACGAAGCCGACCACCAGGACGGTGGCGAGGGCGGCGGCCCCGGCGGCGGCCGCCCGGTTCGGGACGGCGCGGCCGAGGATCCGCCGCAGCCAGCGGGTGCCGAGCCGGACCGTCCGGGCGCACAGCACCAGCAGCGTGCCGAGCAGCAGGGCGACCGGCAGCACCAGGGCCCACTGCCACCAGCCGATCCGCGGGTCCATGCCGACGGCCCGCCGCAGGTCGCCCTGCCAGCGCACGCTCCACGCGGTGACGGCCACCACCGCGCCGCCGCCGGCCACGGCCAGCACCCACCAGCCGGCCCGCCGCACCCGCTCCCCGAACTCCAGGCCGCACACCCGGGCCACGTACCCGGAGAACGCCCCGATGCTGTAGCCGAACGCGGCGGTGATCGCCCCGGCGGCGGCCTGCAGGTACCAGGGCCGGGGCAGCAGCGAGGGGGTGAAGGACAGCCCGTAGCACAGCAGCGCCCCGGCCGTCGCGCCCCAGCTCGGCCACCGCCGTACGATCCGCTCCCCCACCGCCGCCACCCGCCGCCTCCCGTCCTGTCCCGTCCCGGCGCCCGCACCGGCACCGCCGCGCACCCGCCGCGGCCCGCCATACGTATCTCGCCGCCCGCACCGCCGATCTGACGTGCCGTCGGACTCCTCCCAATGGCGCAGCGCCGCTGGCCCCGGGGGCCGCCGGGCTCCGACGATGGGGGCGTAGGGCGGAGGCGGACGTCCGGTTCCGCATGTCCGGACGCGGGCCGTGGGCCTGCCGGAACGACCGCGGCGCGCACGGGCCCGGCGCGGTTCTGAAAACGACCGCGGCGCGCACGGGCCCGGCGCGGTTCTGAACGAGAGGGTGCATCGGGATGCGAGACGCGGAGCGGAACGGTTCGGGCCGGGGGCTGGTCCGGCAGGGGCCGGTGGGGCCGCCGCGGCGGCACCCGGTGCGGCGGCGCCCGGTGCGGCGCGGGCTGCGGGTGTCGCTGGCGGTGGCCGGCGCGGCCGCCGGGATCGCGGTGATCGCGGCCTGCGGCGGCACCTCGGGCGAGAACCCGGTGCAGGCGGCGATGTCGACGTTCACGGTCGGGGCGTCGCCGGAGACGGCGAACTTCTCGGGCGAGCCGCCGTCCGCCTTCGCGTCCGCGCACGAGTCGGCGCTGGCCTCGGTGTCGGCCGCGGAGGCCAGCGCCTCCGAGCGCGCCGCCTCCTTCGAGGCGTCCGCCAACGCCCAGTTGGCAGCCACCCGGGCGAAGGCCGCGGAGGTGCTGGCGGCCGTCCCGGACGCGGGCAACGCGATGACGGACGTGACGCTGACCGGTGTGCCGAACTCGACCTCCGGCGACCTGACCGCGGCGATCATCACGGTCACCAACAGCACCACCGAGACCCGGTCCTACGCGATCCAGGTCGACTTCACCGACAACACCGGCAAGAGCGTGGACAGCCAGGTGATCGGCGTGGAGCACCTGGCGGCGGGCGCGACGGCCAACCCGGTGGCGTTCAGCAAGCTGGGCAAGGACACCAACCTGCTCCCGGTGGTGGTCAAGGCCTACCGCTACTGACCGGGCGCCGAACGCCGGTGTGCCTGCCGCTCGACCGGTCGAGCGGCAGGCACACCGGCGTTCGGCCGGTCCGTCGTCCCGGTACCGGGTCGATGGGCCACCGGGTCAGTTGACGGAGCGGAGGATGACGTCCTCGTAGTCCCAGGCCGGGTCCTCGCCGCCGTCCGGCCCGGCCGCGGTCTCGAGACCGCTCTCGAGACCGTTCTCGAGGTCGGCCTCAAGACTGCTCTCGAGGGCGGCCCCGACGCCGGCGACGGGTTCCGCGAACCCGAGATCGGTACGGAGACCGGCGTGGAAGTCGGTGCGGAGGTCGGTGCGGCCGGCGCCGGCGGGGCGCAGTTCGGCGGCCAGGAGTTCGGTCGGCTCGGCGATTCGTCCATTCTGCGTGTCCATGGATCCATAGTGGTTCGGGCCGCCGGTACGGGCCCGCTGCCCGGCCGCAGAGCCCCCCGATCGGGTGTACGGGTGGTACCCGCCTCCCCCTTCCCGGCCACCGCCACCCGGTCGGCGGGTGCGGGCAACCCGTGCGCGCCAACCCGGCTGGCCGGGCCCGGGGCGCGACCTTAGCTTCGAGGCGGCGGACCGGCCCGCATGCCGTCCGTGACCGCGACGTCTGGAAGCCGGCTGCTCTTCGATGACTGCTCTCCTCTCTCCGGCGCGCCCGCTGATCCGGGCCGCTGCCGTTCTGCTGTCCTGCGCCGCCACGGTGCCCGCCGGGCTGGCCGCCGCCCCGGCCGCGGCGGCCCCCACCGGCCCGACCGTGCACCGGGTCGCGCCCGGTGCCTCCGTCCAGGCCGCCCTGGACGCGGCCGCCCCCGGCGACGTGGTGGAGCTCGCCGCGGGCCGCTACCCGGGCAGCGTGACCCTCTCCACCGACCGCGTGACCCTGCGCGGCCAGGGCGTCGCCACCGTCCTGGTGCCCGATCCGGCCGACCGCGGCGCCTGCGCGCGGGCCGGCAACGGCGTGTGCGTGACGGGCAGTTCGGACCCGCAGGGCGTGCCGGTGCACACGGTGTCGGGGGTGGTGGTGGAAGCGCTGACGGTCGCGGGCTTCCCGCGCAACGGCGTGGGCGCGGCCGTCACCGACCGGCTGACGGTGCGTGGGGTGGCGGCGCACGACAACGGCCTGCAGGGCATCAGTGTCGAAATGTCGACCCGTACCGCGCTGACCGACAACGAGGCCCGGGACAACGGCCAGGCGGGGATCTTCGTCGCCAACTGGTACGACCGCAAGGGCGGTGCGCTGGAGACACTCGGCACCGAGGTGTCCGAGAACCGGCTGACCGGCAACCGGATCGGCCTGCAGCTGCGCCGGGTGCGCGGGCTGACGGTGGCGGCCAACCTGGCGTCCGGGAACTGCGGCGGCGTGTTCGTGGTCGGTGACGACGGGGTGCCGCGGGCGGGGGCGCTGACCGTGCGGGACAACGTGGTGCGGGCGAACAACCGGTACTGCCCGCCCAATCCGCGGCTCGACTTCATCCAGGGCACCGGCATCCTGCTGACCGGCACCGAGGACGTCACGGTCTCCGGCAACCAGGTCAGCGACCACACCGGCGCGTCCCCGATGTCGGGCGGCATCGTGCTGTACCCGAGCGTGGTCGGCGCGCCCAACGCCCGGGCCACCGTCACCGGGAACGCGCTGCGCGACAACCGGCCCGCCGACCTCGCCGACCGGGATCCGCGCGGCACCGGCAACACCTTCACCGGCAACGTCTGCGGCGCCTCCGAGCCCGCCGGCCACTGCTGATCCCCACTCGCCCCTCCGCTCGTCCTCCGAAGAAAGGCCATGCCCGTGACCTCCGCCCCCACCACCGCCCCGCCGAACCCGACCGCACCCCAGGCCCCGGCCGTCCCGCCCGCGATGCTGCTGCGCGAGCTGGTGTTCGGCGCCGCCTGCGCGGGCGCGGTCCGCGCCGCCGCGAGCCTGCGGCTGCCGGACGCGCTGGAGCAGGAGCCCGCCACCGCCGAGGAGTTGGCCGGGCGGCTGGACGTCGAGCCCGGCCCGCTGCGGCGGCTGCTGCGCGCGCTGGCCTGCTACGAGGTGTTCGCCGAGGACCCCGACGGCCGCTACCGGCACACCCCGCTGTCGCGCCTGCTGCGCGCCGACGAGCCGGGCAGCCTGCGCGACATCGCCCTGTGGTGCACCGAACCGTGGACCTGGCAGTCCTGGTCCCGGCTGGACGACGCGGTGCGCACCGGGCGCAGCGTGTTCGGCGACGCCTTCGGCAAGGAGTTCTTCCAGTACCTGCACGACGACGCGCCGGAGTCCGCCGCGCTGTTCAACCGGGCGATGACCCAGTCCAGCCGGCAGTCCGCGCAGGACCTGGCGGGGTTCCTCGACCTGGCGGGCGTCGCCTCGGTGGCCGACATCGGCGGCGGCCAGGGCCAGGTGCTGGCCGAGCTGATGGAGCGCCACCCCGGCCTGCACGGCACGCTGCTGGACCTGCCGAAGGTGGTCGAGCACGCGGACCCGCGGCTGCTGCCGGGCGGTTCGCTGGCCGACCGGGTCCGGCTGGTGCCCGGGGACTGCCGCACCGCCGTGCCGGTGCAGGCGGACCTGTACCTGGTGAAGAACATCCTGGAGTGGGACGACGACTCCACCCGCCGGACGCTGCGCAACCTGCGCCAGGTGGCCCGGCCGGGCGCCCGGGTGGTGATCGTGGAGAACCTGGTGGACGACTCCCCCTCGATGCGGTTCACCACCGCGATGGACCTGCTGCTCCTGCTGAACGTCGGCGGCGCCAAGCACACCCTGGGCAGCCTGACCGCGCTGATCGCCGAGTCCGGCCTGCGGCTGGACGCGGTCGCCCCGGTCAACCCGTACCTGCACGCCTTCTCCTGCACCGTGCCGTAGCGGGACGTGACGGAAGGGGCCGCCCGGAGGGTTCCGGGCGGCCCCTTCCGTCACGTCCCGGTCAGTGCGCGGCGGCCTCCTCGGCGGCCATCTCGGCGACCAGTCCGGTGGTGTGCCGGCCGGCCCGGAAGCGCGGGTCGGCGAGGGTGCGGCGCAGGTAGCCGGTGGTGGTGCGGACGGTGGGGCCGTCGATCCGGAACTCGCCGAGGGCCCGGTCGAGCCGGGCGATCGCCTGTTCGCGGTCGGGCGCCCAGGCGACGGTCTTGGCCAGCAGCGAGTCGTAGTCGGGGCCGATCAGCCAGCCCGGGTAGGCGTGGGTGTCGACCCGGACGAACGGGCCGCCGGGCGGGACGAACTCGGTGAGCAGCCCGGGGGTGGGCAGGAAGCCGCGGTCGGGGTCCTCGGCGTTGACCCGGGCCTCGACGGCGGCGCCGCGCGGCCGGACGGCGTCCTGGCGCAGGGTGAGCGGTTCGCCGGCGGCGATGGTGAGTTGTTCGCGGACCAGGTCGATGCCGGTGACCATCTCGGTGACGGGGTGTTCGACCTGGAGCCGGCAGTTGACCTCCATCAGGTGGAAGGAGGCGTCGGGGGCGAGCACGAACTCGAAGGTGGCGGCGCCGACGTAGCCGACGGCGAGCGCGCCGCGGACGGCGGCGGCGCAGATCTCGCGGCGCAGCGGGTCGGGCAGGTTGGGCGCCGGGGACTCCTCGATCAGCTTCTGGTGGCGGCGCTGCACGGAGCAGTCGCGTTCGGCGAGGTGGACGGCGTTGCCGTGGCTGTCGCAGAGCACCTGGACCTCGATGTGCCGGGCGCCGTCCACGTAGCGTTCCAGGTAGAGCCGTTCGTCGCCGAAGACGGCGCGGGCGTGGGCCCGGGTCTCCTGGTAGGCGCCGGCCATGTCGGCGTCGTCGCGGACCACGGCCATGCCGCGTCCGCCGCCGCCGGCCACCGCCTTGAGGATGACGGGGTAGCCGACCCGGGCGGCGGTGGCGCGGGCCTCGGCGGGGCTGCGGACGGCGCCGACCGAGCCGGGCAGCACGGGCAGTCCGGCCTCGCCCATCAGGCGGCGGGCGACGGCCTTGTCGCCGAGCTGCTCCATGACGCGCGGCGGCGGGCCGATGAAGGTCAGGCCGTTGGCCTCGCAGATCTCGGCGAAGTCGGGGTCCTCGGAGAGGAAGCCGTAGCCGGGGTGGACGGCCTGGGCGCCGGTGAGCTTGGCGGCCTCGACGATGGAGGGGATGTGCAGGTAGCTGAGCCGGGCGGTGGGCGGTCCGAGGTGGACGGCGCGGTCGGCGAAGCGGACCACCGCCGAGTCGCGGTCGGCGGTGGAGTGCACGGCGACGGTGCGGATGCCCATCTCCCGGCAGGTGCGGGCGATCCGCAGGGCGATCTCGCCGCGGTTGGCGATCAGCACGGTGGAGAACACGCCGCCCCCTCAGGCCGGTTCGACGGCGATCAGCCGCTGCTGGAACTCGACGGGCGTGCCGTCCTCGGCCAGGATCTCCACCACCCGCCCGGCGGTGTCGGCCTCGACGGGGCTCATCATCTTCATCACCTCGAGGATGCCGATCGGCTGGCCGACCGCCACGGTGTCGCCGACGCTGACGAACGGCGGCGCGCCGGGCTCGGGCGAGCGGTAGAAGGTGCCGACCATCGGCGCGCGCACGTGCCGGGCGGTGCCCTCGTCGGGCGGTTCGTCCGCCGCGGGGGGAGCGGCCGCGACGACCTGCTGCTCCCCGACCGGCCATTCGACCTCGACGGCGGTGCCCAGGTGTTCGAGCCGGATCCGGCTGGGCGGGCGGGTGGTGGTGCGGGCGAGTTCGGCGACGCTGCGGCACAGCGCGGTGAGGTCGGCGACCGGGTCCGCGACGGCGCCGTCGCCGATCAGGGTGATCCGGCCGCGCTGGGCCTCGTGCTTCACCTCGACGGTCATGGCTGGCTCCAATCTGCCGCGGCCGCGCCGGTGCCGGTGTCGGTGCCGTAGCGGTGGAAGCGGGCCCGGCGGTCGGCGCGCAGCCGGTCCGGGTCCCAGGGGATCAGTTCGTGCAGGGCCGCGGTGACGGCGGCCTCCAGCAGGTCGGCGGCGGCGGCGTGGTCCTGGTGGGCGCCGGCGGGCGGTTCGGGGACGATGCCGTCGACGACGCCGAGGCTGAGCAGGTCGCCGGGGTGCAGCCGGAGCGAGGCGGCGGCCGCGGGGGCGGCCTGCGGGTCCTTCCACAGGATGGCGGCGCAGCCCTCGGGGCTGATCACCGAGTAGGTGCCGTTGGCGCAGACCAGCACCCGGTCGGCGACGGCCAGGGCGAGCGCGCCGCCGCTGCCGCCCTCGCCGATCAGCACGGCGACGATCGGGACGGGCAGCCGGGCCATCAGCCGGAGGTTCTCGGCGATGGCGGCGGCCTGTCCGCCGGTCTCGGCCTCGGGGCCGGGGTTGGCGCCGGGGGTGTCGATCAGGGTGACGACGGGGATGCCCAGTTTGGCGGCCAGCCGCATCAGCCGGGCGGCCTTGCGGTAGCCGGAGGGCTGGGCCATGCCGAAGTTGCGGCGGCGGCGCTCGCCCAGGTCGGGGCCGCCCTTGTGGTGGCCGATCAGGACGACGGGGGTGCCGGCGAGGCGCCCGGTGCCGGCCACGATGGCGGGGCAGTCCTCGGCGAGCCGGTCGCCGTGCAGTTCCTGGAAGTCGTCGACCAGGCGGCGGACGTAGTCGAGGGTGGTGGGCCGTTCGGGGTGCCGGGCGAGCCGGACGCTGCGCCAGGGGTCGCGGCCGACCAGGTCGTCGGCGGCGCGCAGGATGGCGGCGCCGTCGCCGGGCGGCAGCGGGCCGGTGACGGCGCGCAGGCCGAGCAGCCGGCCGAGGACGGGGCGCAGGCCGACCCGGGGGACGACGTCGTCGACCATGCCGTGGGCGAGCAGGAACTCGGCGGTCTGGAAGCCCTCGGGGAGTTTCCCGCCGGTGGTCTGTTCGATGACGCGCGGCCCGGCGAAGCCCATCCGGGCGCCGGGTTCGGCGAGGATCACGTCGGCGAGGGTGGCGAAGGAGGCGGCGACGCCGCCGTAGGTGGGGTCGGTGACGATCGAGACGGTGAGGACGCCGGCCTCGTCGAGTTCGGCCATCGCCTGGGCGGTCTTGGCCATCTGCATCAGCGACAGCACGCCCTCCTGCATCCGGGCGCCGCCGCTGGCGGTGACCAGCACCAGCGGGACGCGCCGTTCCAGGCTGGTGCGGGCGGCGTGGGTGATCAGGGCGCCGACGGCGCAGCCGAGGCTGCCGCCGAGGAAGCGGAAGTCCATCACGGCGACGACGCAGGGCTGGCCCTCGACCGTGCCGGCGGCGCACAGCACGGCCTCGGGCAGGCCGGTGTCGGCGCGGGCCCGCTCCAGGCGTTCGGCGTAGGGCCGGCTGTCGACGAAGCCGAGCGGGTCGTGCAGGGCGGGCACCGGTCCGATGCTCTCGGCGGTGCCCGGGTCGAGCAGTTGGTCGAGCCGCTCGGGGGCGGTGAGCCGCCCGTGGTGCCCGCAGTCGGGGCACACGTGCAGGGCGCGCGTCCAGCGTTTGCCGTAGACCAGGGCGCCGCAGCCTGCGCAGCGCACCCAGTCCGCCGGTTCGGTCCGCTCGGCCACGGCGGCTCTCCCTTCCCTGCTGCGTACGCGGTGCGTACGGGGTTCAGCGGTCCCAGCGGTAGAACTCGTGCGCCATGGCGTCCTTGGGGCTGCGCCAGGTCGCCGGGTCGTAGGCGTCGACGTAGACGGCGAGGCGTTCGCTGACGTCGCGGAACTCGGGGTGCGCGGCGTACTTGGCGACCTCGGGTCCGGCGGGGCGCTCGGACTCGATGAGGTGCAGGTAGACGTCGCCGAACTGGAACAGGCTGCGGCCGCTGACGCCGATCAGGCCGGGCAGGGCGCCGCGGTCGGAGTCGGCGAAGACGCCGGCGATGTGGTCGGCGGTGCCGGGCTTCATCCGGGCGACGATCAGGGCGCGGTGCACGCCGTTCATCCGACCGCTCCGGCGCGGTGCTCGACCTTGGCGCGGATCAGCTCCATCTGGACCTTGGAGTTCTGGTTGATCCGGTCGGTCATGCCGAGGTCGTCGACGGGGGCGGTGGGCTTCATCGCGAAGTCCTGGATCCAGCGCATGCTGGTGCCCTGCGGGTGCTCCTCGTACTCCCAGCGGATCTCCATGAACTCGAACGGGCCGGGTTCGACCCGGCGGGCCCGGACGGCGAGCTTGTCGCGGTCGGCCTCGCGCTCGGAGACCCAGCTCCAGACCTGGCCGTTCTCGTCGGGGTGCATGGTGAGCCGGAAGCGGACCAGCTCGCCCTGCCGGTCGAGGACCTCGACGGAGGCGTACTCGCTGAACAGCTGGGGCCAGTTCTCCAGGTCGTTGGTGACGTCCCAGACCAGGTCGAGGGGCGCGTTGATGACGATCGTGTTGTCGGTGTGTCCGGGCATCTCAGGCACCAGCCTTCACGGTGGAGTTGACGGTCTGCAGGAACTCGGCGACGGGGCGGCCGAGCAGGTCGGAGGAGTCGATGGAGACGCCGTAGCGGTTCTCCACGTCGGCGAGGACGCCGAGCACGCCGAGCGAGTCGACGCCGAGGTCGAGGAACATGCAGCCGGGGTCGGCGAGTTCGTCGACGGTGACGGCGACGCCGGCCCGGGTCTTGATCAGGGTGGCGAGTTCCTCGTAGGTGATCTCGGAGGCCATGTCGTGCTCCTTCGGGGGGTCAGGGGCGGCGCAGCACCAGGGCGGCGTTGGAGCCCATCAGGCCGCGGCTGAGCACCAGGGCGGTGCGCAGTTCGGCGGCCCGCGGGTAGCCGGTGACCAGGTCGAGGCCGTGCGGGCAGTCCGCGGTGTGCGGGGTGGGCGGGACGAGGCCGTGTTCGAGGGCGAGCACGGCGGCGGCGGTGTCCAGGGCGGGGGCGCCGCAGTGGGCGCGGCCGAGGCCGGCCTTGGGGGCGGTGACGGGGACGCGTCCGGCGTGGTCGCCGAGGGCGTCGGCGAGGGCGAGCGCCTCGGCGCGGTCGGCCTCGGGGACGCCGAGGGCGTCGGCGAAGACCACGTCGACCTCGTCGGGGGCGCAGTGCGCTTCGGCGAGGGCGCCGCGGATCGCGTGGGCGAGTCCTTCGCGGCTCTCGCTCCAGCGGGCGGCGCCGGTGAAGGTCGCGGTGTGGCCGGCGATCCGGGCCCGGGGGCGGGCGCCGCGCAGGCGGGCGGTGTGCTCGTCCTCGACGACGAACATGGCGCCGCCCTCGGCGGGGACGAACCCGGCCGCGTCGCTGCCGAAGGGGCGGTAGGCGCGTTCGGGGTCCTCGGTGGTGGACAGTCCGGGGTAGCCGAGCTGGCAGACCATCGAGTAGGGGGCGACGGGTGCTTCGGCGGCGCCGGCCAGTACGGCGTCGGTGCCGCGGGCGACGGCCCGGGCGGCGTGCGCGAGGGCGTCGAGGCCGCCGGCCTCGTCGGAGGCGACCACGCCGCAGGGGCCCTTGAAGCCGCCGCGGATGGAGATCTGGCCGGTGGAGGCGGCGTAGAACCAGGCGATCGACTGGTAGGGGCCGACGTGGTGCGGCCCCTCGGCCCACAGGTGCTGGAGTTCGCGCTGGCCGAACTCGCCGCCGCCGGAGCCGGCCGCGGTGACCACGGCGACGGCGAACGGGTCGTCGGGGTGGTCGGCCAGGTCGGCGTCGGCCATGGCGAGTTCGGCCGCGGCCATGGCGAAGTGGGTGAACCGGTCGGTCTGGACGAGGTAGCGCGGTTCGACGTACTCCTCGGCGTCGAAGCCGCGGACCAGGCCGGCGACCTTGAGCGGCAGGTTCTCGCAGCCCTCCCGGTCGATCGGGGCGAGCGCCGAGCGGCCCTCGCGCAGGGCCTTCCAGTAGTCGTCGGCGCCGATGCCGTTGGGCGCGACCACGCCGACTCCGGTGATCACCGCGCAGCGTTGGTTCATGCGGCCGCCTCCACCCTGCTCAGCACCACCGCGGACTGGAAGCCGCCGAAGCCGCTGCCGACCGACAGCACGTGGCGCAGCGGCAGTTCGCGGGCGGTGCGGGGGACGTAGTCGAGGTCGCACTCGGGGTCGGGCTCGGTGTAGTTGGCGGTGGGCGGGACGACGCCGTGGTGCAGGGCGAGGGTGCAGGCGACGAGTTCGATGGCGCCGATCGCGCCGAGCGAGTGCCCGACCATCGACTTGATGGAGCTCATCGGGACGCGCCGGGCGTGCTCGCCGAGCGAGCGCTTGACGGCGGCGGTCTCGTGCCGGTCGTTCTGCTTGGTGCCGGAGCCGTGCGCGTTGACGTAGTCGACGGCCTCGCCGGGGAGTCCGGCGTGGGCCAGGGCCCGGTCGATGGCCCGGGACATCTCCAGGCCCTCCTGGGTGAGGCCGGTCATGTGGTAGGCGTTGCCGAAGGTGGCGAAGCCGCCGAGTTCGGCGTAGATCCGGGCGCCGCGCCGCTCGGCGTGCTCCCACTCCTCCAGCACCAGGACGGCGCCGCCCTCGCCGAGCACGAAGCCGTCGCGGCCCGCGTCGAAGGGCCGGGAGGCGTGCTCCGGGTCCTCGTTGCGGGCCGAGGTGGCCTTGATGGCGTCGAAGCAGGCGACGGTGATCGGGGAGATCGGCGAGTCGCAGGCTCCGGCGACGATCACGTCGGCGCGGCCCTCCTCGATGGCGAGGGCGGCGTAGCCGACGGCGTCCAGGCCGGAGGTGCAGCCGGTGGAGACGGTCTGCACGGGGCCGTGGGCGCCGATCTGCTCGGCGACGGCGGAGGCCAGGGTGGACGGGGAGAAGGCCCGCTCCAGGTGCGGCGCGGCGGGGGCGTGGTCGACGTCCCAGTGTTCGCCGCGGCCGCTGACCAGCACGTAGTCGCGCTCCAGCCGGGTGGTGCCGCCGACGGCGGTGCCGAGCGAGACGCCGACCCGCCAGGGGTCCTCGCGCGCCCGGTCGAGCCCGGCGTCGGCGACCGCCTCGGCGGCGGCGACCAGCGCGAACTGCACGTACCGGTCGTTGCGGGCGGTCTGCTCGGGGGTGAGGCCGTGGGCGGCGGGGTCGAAGTCGCACTCGGCGGCGATCCGGGAGCGGAAGCCCTCCGGGTCGAACAGGGTGATGCCGCGGGTGGCGGTGCGGCCCTCGGTGAGCAGTGACCAGAACCGGGGGACGCCGATGCCGCCGGGGGCGACCACGCCGATCCCGGTCACCGCGACCCGGCGGGTCACGAGGCCGCCCCGGCCGGTTCCGGCGGTCCCGCCTCGGTGGCGCTCTCCTCGGTGTCGACGTGCCCGAGTTCGGGGCGCGGGGCGAGCGGGCCGAGGTGGAAGACCATCCGGGCCTGGGTGGCGCCGACGTTGCGGAAGCGGTGCCGCATCCCGATCGGGATCATCAGCCCCTGGTCGGGTCGCAGCTGCCGGGTGGCGCCGTCGAGGTCGACCTCCAGCTCGCCGGAGATCACGAACACGAACTCCTCGGAGTACGGGTGGTAGTGCTCGCCGATCCGCTCCCCCGGTTCGACGATCGCCACGCCCATGAATCCGCTGGTGGCGCCGACCGCCGGCGGGGTGAGCATGGCCCGCAGGTCGCCGCCGCGCTTGCGGTTGGGGGGCGCGTCGTCGACGTGGACGATGCGTGGCATCTCGGTGGTCACGGTGGGTTCCTCTCGTGGCGGGCGTGCGGGGGGCTGGAGCGGCCGGTCAGTCCTCGGCCGAGCTGCGGTCGGTGACGAGGGCCATCGCGCACTCGGCGAGCAGGCGGCGCAGGCCGTCGGGGGTGCGCTCGGCGGGTTCGGCGAGCTTGCCGAGGACGGCGGCGGCGCGCGGGCCGGCCAGGCCGAGGGCGGCGGCCGGGTCGTCGGCGGGGTCGGTGAGCAGGTCGACCAGCCGGACCACCAGGTCGTCGTGCCGGTAGACGGTGGCGCGCACCAGCGGGCCGCCGGGGTCGGCGGCGGCGTGCTCGTCCTCCTCGGCCAGCAGTTCGGCGAGGGCCGCGCCGGCGCCGGGGCGGACGGGGTACAGGTAGGCGTGCCGCTGCACCGGGCCGCTCCGGAGGGCGGCGTGGTGGTGGACGGCGGGCAGGGCGGCGCGCTGGAAGAAGTCGCGGGCGGAGAGCGGGTCGTCCAGGTCGCGGTCCTCCTCCAGGTAGGGGTTGAGCGCCTCCTCGACGGCCCGCACCCCGGGCTGCCGGGCGACGTGCCGCAGCGCGGCGGGCAGGTCGCCGGCCACCTCGACGCAGCGCACGACCCGGTTGCCGTGCATGAACAGCGAGGTACGCAGCAGGCGGGTGGTGTCGTCGACCCGGGCCTGCGGGGAGCGGTAGCCGGCCAGCAGTTCGGCGGCCTTGGCCTCGGCGCCGGGCTTGACGGTGAAGCTGAGCGCGTGCCGGACCACGCCGTCCGGGCCGGGGCGCGGCACGCCGGGGACGCCGGGGTGGTGCTCGCCGGGGCGCAGCGGCGGGACGGTGGTGTCGGTGGCGGTGGTGCCGTGGGTCTCGCGCAGCACGCTGTAGCGCAGCGAGCGGGTGTCGCTGACGCAGCCGTGCATCGGCTTGACCATCTCGCGGTGGGCGGGGCTGTCGACCCAGGCCAGGAAGGGCTCGGCGCTCTCCCACTCGCTGGTGATCAGCCAGCGGGACGGGTCGTCGATGGACTGGCAGAGCTGGTCGCTGACGTGGCCGGGGACGGCCGAGACCTGGTAGCGCAGCAGTTCGTACGCCTCCAGGAAGCGGTCCTGGGCGCCGTCGTGGACGTCCAGCATCAGGACGACGCGGAGCCGGCCCGGGGTGGGCCGGCCCGCGGTGGTGGTCTCCTCGGGTGCGGAGAGCAGGGTCATGTCGGCGGTTCCTGTCGTCGGTTCGCGGTTGGTCCGCGGCGTGTTCGCGGTTCGGCTACGAAGGGCCCTTCGCCGGGTTCGTGGGCGGGCCTCGGGCGGCCGGGCCGGCCGGCGGAGCGGGCGGCGGTTCGCCCTCGATCGTCACGGCGGGGCGGGGGCGGCGCGAGACTTCGCGGCCATCCGGGCGACGTACCCTGCGTGGCCGCCCGCGGCGGGGGATGGATGTCGGGTCTGGCGCGTCCCGCGCCCCGCACGGATGGAGCAGAGCTGATGAACACACAGATGGCGGACCGGGTGCCGGTCCTGATCGCGGGGGGTTCGCTGGTCGGGCTGTCGGCCTCGCTCTTCCTCGGCCGGCTCGGCGTGCCGCACCTGCTGGTGGAGCGGCACGCCGAGACCTCCCGGCACCCGCGCGGCCGCGGGAACAACCTCCGCACCATGGAGCTGTTCCGGGGCGCCGGCGTCGAGCAGGACGTCCGGGACGCGGCGTCCGTGCTGGCCGACAACCACGGCATCCTGCAGGCCGAGACGCTCTCCGGCGGGGAGCAGGAGTGGCTGTTCCGGGAGATCGACCCCGGCGGGGGGCTGGCCAGGTTCAGCCCGTCCTCGTGGTGCCTGTGCAGCCAGAACGACCTGGAGCCGGTGCTGCTGCGGCACGCCGCCGAACGCGGCGACGTGCGGTTCAACACCGAGCTGCTCTCCTTCGCCCAGGACGCCGACGGGGTGACGGCCCGGCTGCGGGACCGGGCCACCGGCGAGGAGCGGGAGGTGCGGGCCGATTACCTGCTCGCGGCGGACGGGCCGCGCAGCCCCGTCCGGGAGCGGCTGGGCATCGGGCAGTCCGGGCGCGGCGACCTGTTCCACAACGTCTCGGTGACCTTCCGGGCCAAGCGGCTGGCCGAGGTGGTCGGCGACCGGCTCTTCATCGCCTGCTACCTGACCGCCCCGGACGGCGCGGGCGCGCTGCTGCCGGTCGACAACCGCGAGCAGTGGGTCTTCCACCTGCCCTGGCACCCCGAGCGCGGCGAGGCCGTCGAGGACTTCACCGACGACCGGTGCGTGGCGCACATCCGGGCCGCGGCCGGGGTGCCCGACCTGGACGTGGAGATCACCGGCCGGGCGCCCTGGCACGCCGCCGAGCGGGTCGCCGACCGGTACCGCACCGGGCGGGTCTTCCTGTGCGGCGACTCCGCCCACGAGATGCCGCCGACCGGGGCGTTCGGCTCCAACACCGGCATCCAGGACGCGCACAACCTGGCCTGGAAGCTGGCCGCGGTGCTCGGCGGCTGGGGCGGCCCGCGCCTGCTGGAGTCGTACGAGGCGGAGCGGCGGCCGGTGGCCGTGCAGACCGCGGCCCGGGCCGCGGCGCGGTCGGTCGAGCACCAGCACCCCGGTTTCGACGCGGCGCCGGCGGGCGGGCCGCGCACCAACGTGCTGGCGGTGGCGCTCGGCTACCGGTACGCCGAGGGCGCGCTGGTCGGGGCTGACGCCACCGCCGGGGTGATCCCGGAGCGCTTCGCCGCGACCGGCGAGGTCGGCACCCGGGCCCCGCACCTGTGGCTGCGCGACCGGGACGGCGCCCGGCTCTCCACGCTCGACCTGTTCGTGCGCGAGCCCGTGCTGCTGGCGCCCGCGGCGGGCGGGGAGCAGTGGCCGGCAGCGGCGCGGGCGGTGGCCGAGGAGACGGGGGTGCCGATCCGCTGCCTGCTGCTCGGCGAGGGCGGCGACCTCGTCCCCGAGCCGGTGCCCGACGCCCCGGCCGGCCGGGGCCCGGCCGGGCCGAGCGGCTGGCCCGCCGTCTACGGCCTGCGGCCGGGCGGCGCGGTGCTGGTCCGCCCCGACGGCTTCGTCGGCTGGCGCGCCGCCAGCTCCGTCGGCGACCCGGTCGGCGCGCTGCGGGTGGCCGCCCTCGGCGTGGCGGGGCGGTAGGCCGGGCGGGCCCGGCCGGCTGCGCGCCGGTCAGGCCCGCCGTTCCCCGGACTCCCCGCGGGGCCGCTCGGTGAAGGGCTCGGCCGCGGCGAGGAGGGCGAGCAGGATGAAGGCGAGCACGACGGCGAGGCTGAGCTGGAAGGCCGTGGGGTAGTCGGCGGGGGTGCGGAGGTGGCCGAAGAAGGTGGCTCCGACGGTGGCGATGCCGGCGGCGGAGCCGATCCGCTGGGCGGTCTGCAGGACGCCGCCGGCCGAGCCGGCCCGGGCGACGGGGACTTCGTTGAGGGTGAGGGCCTGGTTCGGGGAGACCACCAGGCCGCTGCCCAGGCCGGCCAGCAGGAGCGGCAGGGCGGTGGCCCAGCCGATCCCGGGGCCGTCGAAGAAGTGCACGGTGAGGGCGGCGAGCGCGAGGCCGACGGCGACGGTGGCCAGGCCGGCCGCGATCAGCCGGCGGCCGTAGCGGGTGACCAGACGGCCGCCGATGGTGGAGGCGACCGCCGAGGCGAGCGCGAACGGGGTGATGGCCAGGCCGGCCTGGAGGGCGGTGTAGTGGCGGCCGGACTGCAGGTAGAGGGTGAAGACGAAGAAGACCGCGGTGAACCCGGCGAAGTAGAGCAGCGAGACCAGCGCGCCGTAGGTGAAGGAGCGGGTGCGGAACAGCGCGGGGTGCACCAGGGGCTCGCGGTGGCGGGCGTAGTGGCCCTCCCAGCGGGCGAAGGCGGCCAGCACCAGGGCGGCGGCGGCCAGCAGCAGCCACTTGCGGGCACCGTGCCACTGGGACTGGACCAGCGGGAGCAGCAGCAGGACGGTGCCGGTGCCGAGCAGCAGCACGCCGACCGGGTCGAAGTCGCGGCGGGCGCAGGTGTCGGGGGTGGGGGCGGGCAGCAGGCGGCGGGCCAGCGGGAGGGCGGCGAGGCCGATCGGCAGGTTGACGTAGAAGACCCAGCGCCAGCCCTCGGCGGTGCCGAAGGCGGCGATCAGCAGGCCGCCGAGCAGCGGGCCGACGGCGGTGGAGAAGCCGATGGTGGTGCCGAGCAGGCCGAAGGCGCGGGCCCGTTCGGCGCCGCGGAAGAGCTGCTGGATGAAGCCGGAGACCTGCGGGACCAGCAGCCCGCCGGACATGCCCTGCAGCAGCCGGGCGACGACCAGCCAGGTCTCCCCCTGGGCGGCGCCGGCCAGCGCGCTGGTGGCGGTGAACAGGGCCAGGCCGGCCAGGAAGACCGGGCGGCGGCCGATCGCGTCGCCGAGCCGCCCGGCGGGGACCAGGACGAGCCCGAAGGCCAGCGAGTAGCCGGAGAGCACCCATTGGAGTCCGGCCTCGGACATGTGCAGTCCGCTGCGCACGGACGGCAGGGCGACGTTGACGATCGACACGTCGAGCAGGGTCATGAAGCCGGCGACCAGGCACACCGCGAGAGCCCGCCAGCGGCGCACTTCCTCGGTGGCGGCGCCGGCTGTCGTGGGCTGGGTCATCCGGGTTCCCTTCCGTCCGGCGTCCAGTCTCGGAGGAGGGGGCGGCGGCGGGCGGGCGGCGCGCCGGGGGTGGGCCGGTCGGCTGACGCCGGGTCAGGGAGCGGGCGGCAGGTCGAGCGGGATGCTGCGGGCGTCGGCGGCGGCGGGCGGGGTGGCGCCGAGGTCGGTGAGGGTGGTGATCACCACGGCGTCGGGGCCGGGCAGCCAGTTGCTGGTCTTGGACTGGACGGTGACGGTCTGGGTCTGCGGGGTGCCGTCGCAGACCACCAGGGTCGGCGAGGTGCGGGTGGAGCCGAAGGCGATGGTGGCGGGGTCGTCGGGGTCGGTCTGCTCGACGGAGGTGTTCAGCGAGCGGGGCCGGTCGGTGGGCGCGCAGGTGTAGGCGAGGGTGACCCGGGCCCGGCTGGGGACCTTCGGGTCGATGACGGCGCCGGTGATCGAGATCGTGGTCGCGGCGGGGGTGCCGGCGGGGTCGTCGGCGGCGGTGGCCGGGGCGGCGGTGGTGAGGGCGAGCAGGCCGACGGCGGCGGCGAGGAGGCGGACGGGCACGGGGGGCCTTTCGGTCGGTGGCGGGATTGCCTCCGACTGTCCGTCAGTTCCGCGGTCCGGGCGAGCGGTCGGCGCCCGGGCGGGTGTCAGCCCGCCCGGTACGGGAGTTCGATCTCCGCCCAGACCACCTTGCCGTGCCGGGTGGGGCGGCTGCCCCAGCGGTGCGCGAGCTCGCTGATCAGGTGGATGCCGCGGCCGCCCTCGTCCTCCTCCGCGGAGCTGCGCAGCCGGGGCGGCTGGCCGCCGGCGTCGGAGACCTCCAGGGTGAGGGTGCGGTCGCGGAAGATCCGCAGCCGGCGCGGGGCGTCGGCGTGCAGCAGGGCGTTGGTGACGAGTTCGCTGACCACGAGTTCGGCGTAGTCGGTGAGCCCGGACAGGCCCCAGGTCTCCAGGGTGGCGCGGGTGAAGCGGCGGGCGCGGGCGGGCAGCGGGCCCTCGCTGGGCAGCAGCAGGGTGGCGATCCGGTCGGCGGGGACGGGCAGGACGCGGGCCATGATCATGGCGATGTCGTCCTCGGTGCCGTCGGTGACCAGGGCGGAGAGCGCGGCGTCGCAGCTCTCCTCCAGGGTGCGGCCGGGGGTGGCGAGGGTGCGGGCGAGCAGGTCGATGCCCTCGTCGAGGTCGCGGCCGCGGCGCTCGACCAGGCCGTCGGTGTAGAGGGCGAAGGTGGAGCCGGGCGGCAGGGTGAACTCGATCGACTCGAAGCCGCCGCCGCCGACGCCGAGCGGGACGCCCGGCGGCAGCTCGATGACCTGGGCGGTGCCGTCGGGGTCGACCCGGACCGGCGGCAGGTGGCCGGCCGAGCAGACCACCACGCTGCGGTCCACGGGGTCGTACACGGCGCACACGCAGGTGGCGAACTGGCCCTCGCCGATCGCGGAGGCGGTCTCGTCGAGCCGGCCGAGGACCTGTTCGGGCGGCAGGTCGAGGGTGGCCAGGGTGCGGGCGACGGTGCGCAGTTGGCCCATGGTGGCGGCGGCCCGGATGCCGTGGCCCATCACGTCGCCGACCACCAGGGCGACGCGTCCGCAGGACAGCGGGACGACGTCGAACCAGTCGCCGCCGACCTCGCTGACCACGCTGGAGGGCAGGTAGCGGTGGGCGATCTCCAGGCCGAGGGTGCGGTGGATCTCCTGCGGGAGCAGGCTGCGCTGCAGGGTGAGGGCGGTCTCCCGCTCGCGCCGGTAGAGCCGGGCGTTGTCGATGGCCAGCGCGGTGCGGGCGACCAGTTCCTCGGCGAGCGAGACGTCGGCGGCGCCGAACGGCTCGGGGTTGCGGGTGCGGACGAACTCGGCGCCGCCGAGCACCATGCCGCGGGCGATCAGCGGCACCAGCAGGTACGAGTGGATGCCGGCGGCGACACCGGAGGCGACCCGGTCCGGGTCGGGGACCAGGCCGCGCAGCACCTCCTCGTCCACGTGCGGCTTGAGCAGCGGGCGGCCGCTGCGCAGGCACTGGGTGTAGACCCGGTGCGCGCCGTACTCGGTGGTCTCGCCGACGGTGTCGGAGACGGTGGTCAGCCCGGAGCCGTACGCCTCGCCGACCGCGACGGCGCGGACCTGGATGGACCGCTCGGGCTGGATCGGGGCGGGCTCCTCGCCGCGCAGCACCGGCTCCAGCAGGTCGACGGTGGCGAAGTCGGCGAACTTCGGGACGATCGCCTCGACCATCTCCTCGGCGGTGCGCTTGAGGTCGAGGGTGGTGCCGATCCGGGCGCCGGCCGCGGCGAGCAGGGTGAGGCGCTCCTGGGCGCGGGAGGCGCGGGCCTCGGCCTGGAAGCGCTCGGTGACGTCGATGATCGAGGAGGAGACGCCGAGCACCTTGCCGGTGGAGTCCTCCAGCCGGAAGTAGGACGCCGACCAGGCCCGGTCGCGGCGCGGGTCGCCGGGGACGCGCCCGTACGAGCGGGCGTCGACCACCGGTTTGCCGGTGGCGATGACCTGCCGCATCACGTTCTCGATCTCGGCGGCGTTGATGCCGGGCAGCACGGCGGAGATCCGGCGGCCGAGGTGCTCCTCGGCGCTGAGGCCGTTGATCCGGGCCAGCGCCTCGTTCAGCCGGACGAAGCGCAGGTCGGTGTCGTAGACGGCGAGGCCGATCGGGGACTGGTCGAAGAAGCCGTCCAGGACGGCCAGGTCGGACTCGACCTCGTGCAGCGCGTCGGTGTCGGAGGCGGTGGCCAGCAGCAGCGGGCGGCCGTCGGGGCCGGCCACCGGGTAGGTGTGGAACTCCAGCTCGACGGTGGAGCCGTCGCGGCGGCGCACGGGGTGGGTGCCGGACCAGCCGCGCCCGGCGACCAGCCGGTCGAACAGCTTCTCGGCGGCGGCCCGCTCCTGCTCGGGCAGCAGCAGCCGGACCGGGTGGGCGCCGATCGCCTCCTCGGCGCTCCAGCCGGTGAGCGCCTCGGCCTCCTGGCTCCAGTGCAGGATCCGGCCGTCCTCCTGGACCAGCGCGGTGGCCAGCGGGACCAGGCGGTGCCCGGCCAGGCGCGCGGAAGCGGCGCCCGCCGCGTCGCGGCCGGGCTTCTGTTCGAACCCGTGCGTGCTCAGTTGGCCACCTGCCCGGTACCTTCCCCGGTTCTGCCGGTAGTTCCGGCTTCCACCAGACTGCACGGCCCGCCGCACGCTGGCGACTGGTGGTCGTGCGGGCGGTCGGACCGAAGATGCGAGTGTGCTCGATCCGGACCGGTTCGGGCAAGGGTGCGACTCCCAACTGCCGGTCGGGGCCCGGTCCGAGCCGCAGGTGCGGGCCGGTGGGCCGGTTCAGCCCGCCAGTGCGGCGTCCAGCAGCCGGGACCACTGGCGGACCACGCCGGCCCGGCGCGGCCCGTCGTCGGTGAGCAGGTTGGCCAGGCCCAGGCCGCGGGCCAGGTCGAGGGTGGCCTGGACGGTCTCCCGGACGCCCGGGGCGGACTCGTCCGCGCCCAGGCACTCGACGGCGGCCCGGTGCGCCTCCCGGCCGATGTGGTTCTCCAGGCCGGTGATCCGGCTGCGCAGCGGCTCCTCGGTGGCGGCGGCCACCCACAGGTGCAGGGCGGCGCGGAACAGCGGGCCGGTGTAGAGGTGCACGATCATCTCCACCACCGCCTCGGTGCGGGCCGGGCCGGGCGGCGGCAGCTGTTCGACGTGCGCCAGGGCGGCGGCCAGCCGCTCGGCGGCGACGTGCTCGACGGCGGCGGTGAACAGGTCCTCGCGGGTGCGGAAGTGGTGCTGGGCGGCGCCGCGGGTGACGCCGGCCCGCTCGGCGACCACCAGCACCGTGGAGCCGTTCCAGCCGACCTCGGCCAGGCACTCCACCGCCGCCTCCAGCAGCCGTCTGCGGGTGGCGCGGCTGCGGTCCTGCCGGGGCGTGCGGGCGGCGGGGGCGCTGGTCGTCATCGGCGGCTCCTGGTCGGCGCGGGCGGGCTCCGGGTGCCGATCCTATGCACCGCCGGCCGGGATCCGGCCCTGCTGCGCGGCCCTGGCCCGCAGTTCGCGGCGCAGCACCTTGCCGCTGGCGGACTTCGGCACCGCGTCCAGGAACTCCACCTCGCGCACCTTCTTGTACGGGGCGACCCGGCGGGCCACGTACTCGATCACCTCCTGCTCGGCCAGTTCGCAGCCGAACGCGGGCACCACGTACGCCTTGGGGTGCTCGGCGCCGTGGGCGTCGGGGACGCCGATCACGGCGGCGTCGGCGATGCTCGGGTGGGTGAGCAGCACGGCCTCCAGTTCGGCGGGGGCGACCTGGTAGCCCTTGTACTTGATCAGCTCCTTCACCCGGTCGACCACGAACAGGTAGCCGTCGGCGTCGACGTGGCCGACGTCGCCGGTGTGCAGCCAGCCGTCCGGGTCGAGGGTCGCGGAGGTCTCGGACTCCCTGCCGAAGTAGCCGCGCATCACCTGCGGGCCGCGGAACAGCAGTTCGCCGTCCTCGCCGGGGCCGAGGTCGTGGTGCGGGGCCGTCAGGGAGCGGATCCGCAGTTCGGTGCCGGGGACCAGGCGGCCGACGGTGCCGGCCGGCGGGTTCGGGTCGCCGGGCGGGACGACGTGGGTGACCGGGGACAGCTCGGTCATGCCGTAGCCCTGCAGCAGGTGCGGCAGGCCCAGGCGGCGGGCGCAGGCGGCGGCCAGCTCGGCGTCCAGCGGGGCGGCGGCGCTCAGCACGTAGCGCACCGAGGACAGGTCGAAGCGGTCGACCAGCGGGTGCCTGGCCAGCGCGAGGACGATCGGCGGGGCCACGTACACCGCCTCGATCCGGTGGCGCTGGATGGCGGTCAGGAACTGCTCCAGGTCGAAGCGGGGCAGCACGACCACGGTGGCGCGGGCCCGCAGCGGGCGGTTGAGGAGCGCGGCCAGGCCGTAGATGTGGAAGAAGGGGAGCACCGCCAGGACGCGTTCGCCGGGGCCCGGGCCGAACAGCGCGTCGGTCTGGGCGAGGTTGGTGGACACCGAGCGGTGGGTGAGCATCACGCCCTTGGGCAGGCCGGTCGTCCCGCTGGAGTACGGCAGCACCGCCAGGTCGGCGGCCGGGTCGATCGGCGGGGCGGGCTCCGGGGCGGAGCTCGCCGCCAGGTCGGCCAGCGAGCGGTGGCCCTCGGCCTCGTCGCAGACGAAGATCCCGGCGACCGGGTGCTCGGCGGCGGCCTGCCGGGCCACCGGCAGGAACGCGGCGACGGTGATGATCCAGCGGGCCCCGGAGTCGCGCAGCTGGTCGGCCAGCTCCCCCGCGGTGGCCAGCGCGCTGACCGGGGTCACCGTCGCGCCGGTGCGGGTGGTGGCGTAGAACGCCAGCGGGTAGGCGATCGAGTTCGGGCTGAACAGCGCCACCACGTCGCCCCGGGCGACTCCCGCCTCGGCCAGGCCCGCGGCGACCCGGCGGCTGCCCGCCTCCAGCTCCCGGTAGCTGACGCTGCGTCCGGTCAGCCCGTCCACCAGGGCCGGGCGGTCGGCGTGCTCGCCCGCGGCGCAGCCGTCCAGGACGGCGGCGTGGATCGGCAGGTCGAGCGGGGCGACGGGCGGGTAGTCGCTGTGGAACACCATGCGGGCCTCCGGGCGGCTCGGCGGTGGCGGCCCCCGGGCCCGGGCGCGGAGCGGATCCGCTGGACCGGTCCGTGGGACCGGTCGGTGGGTGGATCCGGGTGCGGGGTGCGGTCGCGGGGTGCGGCCGCGGTGCAAGCGTGCCGGGGGCGGGGGGTTGCCGCCAGGGCGCGTGGCGGGCTTACCGGCGTACGCCGGTGGTCTCCTGACGGGTGATCAGGTCGAGCAGGAGGGCGTGGGTCCGTTCGTCGGCCGCGGCGATCAGGCCGCCGTCGCCGCGGTGGACCGGCCCGCCGCGCAGGTCGGTGACGGTGCAGCCGGCGGCCTCGCAGAGCGCGATGCCCGCCGCGAAGTGGACGCTGCCCTCGAGCCGGCCGTCCGTCACGTACCCGGCGCGGCGGCCGGCGGCGACCCAGGCCACCGCGAGGGTGCTGGACACCACCCGGGGGCGGAAGGCCCGTTCGAAGTCTGCGTCGGTGAGCAGGCGGGCGACGCGCAGCGCGGGGGCGTTCGGGTAGGGCGGGTCGAGGTTGAGGTCGACCAGCCGGGACGCCGGGGACGGCTCCAGCGGGGTGTCCGCCCCGTCGCGGCGCAGCCGGGCGCGGGTGCCGTCCGTCCAGTACGTCTCGCCGGTGTACGGGTCGGCGGTGGCGGCGGCGGTCGTCCGGCCGTGCTCCTGGAGGGCGACGTTGACGCCGACCAGGTGGGTGCCGACCGCGAAGTTGAGCGTCCCGCACAGCGGGTCGACCAGCCAGCGGCGGGCGGCGTCGGGCGCGCCGGTGCGGCCGCTCTCCTCCGCCGTGAACGCGTCGTCCGGGCGGGCGGCGCGGAGCAGGCCGAGGACGGCCCGCTCCGCCTCCACGTCCACGGCGGTGGCGAAGTCTCCGCCGCCCTTGTCCTCCCGTGCGACGCCCCGCCAGTCCCGGCTGCGCACCACCTGCGCGCCGAGTTCGGCGGCCCGGCGGGCGAGGTCGGCGTCGCTGGTGGGGCTGACTTCGCCGGCGTCGCTCACGTGGGGCCTTTCGGGGGCGGGGGCAGGGAGGGGG